>CALWVX010000022.1 GCA_944385065.1 uncultured Oscillospiraceae bacterium
CCCACCCGGACCACGTCGGCCATGTTGGCCTCCTCCATCCCCGTGGCCACCACCAGCGGGCCGGAGACCTTGACGATCTTACCCATAGGCTTTTTTACCTTCTTTCCTTTGACTTCTCCGAATCTGTCCGCCGCCCGCTCCGAGGGGCTCAGAGCCGATACTGCCGCAGATTCCCCACATACCAGTCCTCGTCCACGCCGCCGGCCAGCTGGAACCCCAGCCGCTCATAGTAGGCGTTGAGCTCCCTGTTGCGCTGCGGACAGTCCAGGCGGACATACTCCCTGCCCTGTGATCTGGCCAGCTCCACGCACCGCAGGATCATCTGCTCCCCCGCGCCGGGGCAGTCCACCGCCGACGCCAGGTTGTGGATGTACAGGGCCCGGGGCCGGTCCGGCCACCGGCCGTCCTCCTCCAGCAGGACGGCGCAGGCCACCCGCCTGCCCGTCCCGTCGTCCAGAAAGTACAGCCGGCCCAGCCGGGCCTCCCGCTGAAAAAACTCCAGCGGATAGTAATTCAAATATCCGGAGCGGTTCCACTGGTCGATGTCCCGCTCATCCATCCAGGCGATCCGCCTGCGGATCAGCTCCAGGGCCTCCTCCCCCTCCTCCGGTCCGGCCGGGCGGAGGATACCGTTCTCCCAGTTCATAGGATGTCCGCTCCCACCGCCCGCTCCACCGCGGTCTTCACATTGGCCATTCCAATGCCCAGGGGGCCCTCTTTCCCCGGAATCAGAATGACGGCCGGCGTCAGGGAATCCTGATAGCGCTGAATGTCGTGGGAGAGCTGGGCGGCCAGCTGCTCCGTCATATAGATGATGGCGTAATTCTCCCGGGCCATGCGGTGGAGCGCCTCCCGCCCCTCCTCAGGGGTGGAGACGGGACAGGCCTCCAGACCCAGGGCCCGAAAGCCCAGCACGCTGTCCGCGTCACCCAGAACGGCAATCTTGTACATGATCCGCCCCCCTTTTACACATAGGTGTTCCGCAGCCGGGACCGGATGGTCTCCCCATCCAGCCCCGCGGCCCGCCCGGCAAAGACAGAGCGGACGGCAGTCAGCTCCTGCTCCCGGGCGTACAGATAGCCGATCACAGGCTCCTCCCCGAAGGGGACCCGGCGGGCGTCGGCCAGATAGGCGGTGACGGCGTTGTCGCACTCCCGTTCAAACTCCGTGAGCGTGCCGCCCGCCTGGAGCAGTTTGGACCCCATTCGTGCCGCCTCGGCCAGCGTGCCGGAGGCAAACACCTCGTCCAGCGCCTCCTGCCGGGCGGCGGCCACCGTCTGCGGGGGGACGTTTCCGCCGGGCAGCAGAGCCTGCCGCAGGAACTCCCCCTCCTTGCCCATCCGATGGATGCGCACGGCGGCGCGCAGATTGGCCGCGTCCACACTCAGGCGCACATAGCCCTGCAGGAATGGGCTGTCCAGCTCTCTGGCCAGTCTGCCCATCTCCTCATAGCAGGCCCGGTCCAGCAGCAGATCGGCCTGCTGCGGGTCGCGGCTGTCGGCCAGAACGGCCTTGGCCTGTTCCATGGCCCGGACAAACTCCTGGGCTCCCGGCAGCCGTTCCTCCCGCCGCCACCGCTCCAGCAGTTCCCGGGGATCATACCGTCCCCCCGCCAGCAGCAGCCGCTCCGGATCGGCCCCCACCGCCTCCGCCTTCACAATGGCCTTGGCGTTATGGTAGTCGTATTTGATCTGAAAGATTCCCACCAGCCGCGGGTCGGGCACGGCGTGCTCCAGGTCGTAAAACACCTGCGCCCTGGCCTGACGCAGCGCCTCGTCCAGACTGACGTCCTCCCGGTAACCGCACTCGGCCAGCACCTTGCGGGCCTCGCTGTCATCCCGGGCGTCGATCATCCGGTCCAGACGCTCCCGGGTGAGCAGCCGGTTCTCCATGGCCCGGATCCGGGCGGTGATCATCAGATAATCCGTATCTTTTCTTCGGGACAAACTATCACCCCTTCTTTCAGATAGGAGTCAGGAGATAGGAGTGGTGAGATATTTCTCTCCTCCACGCCCCTGGTTTTACGGTCAAGCCATCACCCTGTTCACTGTTTCCCTGCGTGGAACCCTAAGACAGAAAACAGTCTCCTCCCTGCGGGCATTTTTAAACTCCTATCTCCTATCTCCGAACAGCATTTCCGCCGCCTGCCGTTCCAGCTTCTCCCGCTCCAGGGCGAGCATGGTCTCAAACGCGCAGTTGACCTCCACGTCTCCGTCCACCAGGATAAATCCGCCCCGGATGTCCCGGGTCTCCTGGGACAGGGTGAGCATCCCGGTGCCCGCCACCATGGCGGCGGTGGTGTTGACCACCTTGCCCAGGAAGGCGCCCACCTTGGAGTCGGTCAGCCCGTCGGGCAGCTCGGGCGCCGCCTGGCTGGCCAGCGCCTCATTGGCGGCCACCACCACCTGCTTGCCCACCTGGGCCCGGTCCCTGGGGGAGAAGATCAGCTGTTCCCGGCCGGTGGAAGAGGCCTCCAGCACCAGATCGGTCAGCAGTTTCACATACTTCTCCTCCGGCAGAGAGCACAGCTTCTCCAGCGCCAGATCAAAGGCCTCGCCCAGCACCTCCTGCCGGGCGGACAGCTCCAGCTTGCGCCGCTCCATGCCCGCCGCTGAGTTCAGCCGCTCCAGCCGCTCGTCCGCCGCCCTCCGGCCCCGGGTCAAGATGGCGCCGGCCTCCTGCTGCGCCTGAACCCTGGCCTGTTCCAGGACGGCCCGGCTCTGCTCCTCCGCCTCCTCCCGGATGCGCCGCACTTCCTGTTCGGCATCCTGGACGATTTTAGCGGTGATTTTTTCAATTCCTTCCATTGTAAAACGTCCCCTCTATCCGGCCGTCTGTTAAATGCTGATCAGCATGATCAGGGAGATCAGCAGGGACAAAATCGCGTAGAACTCCACGGTGATACACAGCACCATGCCCTTGGACCAGTCCTCCGGCTTTTTGGCCAGCAGATTGATGGAACCGGCGGCCACACGGCCCTGGGCCACGGCGGACACGCCGCCGCCGATGGCGATGGGCAGACAGGCGACCAGATACCGCAGTCCTTCAATCAGGCTCATGTCCACATAGCTGCCGTCCAGCAGGCCCATGCGCAGCAGGCACATGAAGCCCACCACCAGACCGTACAGGCCCTGGGTTCCGGGAATGACCTGCAGGATCATGACCTTGCCGAACTTGGAGGGGTCCTCGCTGAGCAGGCCGGTGCCCGCCTCGCCGGCGATTCCGGTGCCCCGGGCGCTTCCCGCGCCGGCCAGACAGACGGCCAGACCGGCCCCCAGCATTCCCAGAGCGGCGCCAGTTGAAATGTCAAAAATTCCCATGATATGTTCCTCCTTACTTTTCCGTGACAACGTCGCAGTATTTGGCATTCATATTCAGAGGACGGAACGGTCTGCCCCCATCCTCATAAAATTTTCCGAAGAACTCCAGGCACTGGAGCCGAAGGTCATGGACATAGCAGCTGAGCAGGTTCAGCGCGAAATTCAGCGTATTGCCCAGCAGCGAAATGATCACAAAGATCACCGGATTGCCCGGTATGGCCCCCAGCGTGTTGAACACCTGGGCAATGACCGACCCGGCCAGCATCAGGGCCATCAATCGGGAATAGGACAGAATGTCGCCGAAATAGCCGGTGATGTGGTTATACAGGGAACCGAAAATTCCCGTGATTTTGCCAAAGCCCTTTCCGGTTACCAGGGGTCCGGCCACCACCATCACACAGCCCAGGATCAGCACCAGATTGGTCACGCCCAGCGCGGCCAGGGCGATACCCAGGAAGACCAGCCACCAGGTGACCTCCTCCCACACCGCGTCCATGATCTGTCCCCGGCGCACCTTCTGGATCAGGCTGATTGCCATTCCCGTCACGATCTGGACCAGTCCCAGCCCCATACACCCGATGAGGATCATCATGGTATCGTCCAGCGGAGTGAACAGGGCGGGGAGAGCGAAGGTGCTCTCCGGGTTCAGCAGCAGCGCCAGCTGGGTGGGGAAGTCTCCCAGAAAGCCCCCGGTAATCGCTCCCATAATGAAGGTGCTGATGCCGCACAGAAGCAGCAGCCCCCCCATATGTCCCAGGGTCCCTTTGGCTCGCTTTTTGAACCGCAGCAGCCAGCCCAGCAGAATCATGACCAGTCCGTATCCCATATCGGCCATCATCACCCCGTAAAACAGGACGAAGAAGGGAGCCATCAGGGGGTTGGGATCCAGAGATCCATAGGCGGGCAGGGAATACATCTCGGTTACCATGTTCAGCGGCCGGGTGAAGGTGTTGTTCTTCAGCTCCACCGGAACCTGGGGATACTCCTCCGGGGACGGCTCCTCCGCCTCCCACGCACAGGGGTAGGGGGACAGGGCCTCCTCCACCTGGGGCCAGCGCTCCGCCGCCACCCAGCCCTCCAGCAGGAAAATCCGGCTGAACTCCAGCAGTCGGCTCCCCGACTCCTCCCGGCTGGCCTCCACGCTTTCCAGATCGTACAGGCGCTGCAGCTGCGGCCTCAGGCCGCCCATCCCGGCCAGCTTTTGCTGGATGTCCGCCTTCTCCCGGGCCAGTTCGGCCAGCTCATCCGCCAGCTGGGCGTCGTTTTCCGCCGCTGTTCCTGTCCACTCCCGCAGGTTGGCCCGGGCCCAGCCCAAACGCTTCAGCTCCTCCAGCACGCGCTCCGAACAGCTGCTGTGGCACAGCAGCAGGCAATAGCGTAGCGTGTTGTCCGCCGACACCTGTTCCAGGCTGGCCAGGCCCTCCGCCTGATCTAGTGCCTTCCGGCCCTCCTCCAGGTCAGTTCCGGCGGGCAGCGTGCCCAGCTGGACCGTCACCTGTCCGGTGGACTGGGTCTCCAGCGGGAGGTCCAGTCCCAGCCAGGGCGCCAGGGCCGCACGCTGTCCGGCCAATTTCTGTTCCTCACTTTGGATGATCCCCAGCCGGTTGTCCAGATCGTTGATCTCTCCGGCGGCCTGCCGGGCCTTTTGCCCGGCCGCCTCGTCAAAAAACTCCGACTGCCGCACCTGCGGCTTGGGGGCCAGAAAGTTTCCTCTGGCCGGGGCGAACCGATCCAGGGCCGCCAGGGCCCGCTGGGCCTGGTTCTGCCCCTCCCGGGCCTGGGTCAGCGCCTTGTCATCCGGTTTGGAGGCCCTGCTCTTCAGCTGCTCCAGCAGCTGAGGTGAGACGTCCTCCTCCCGGTCCAGGGAGATCTGGTCCACCTCAACACAGCCCATGCTCTGGAGCAGGCGCAGCAGCTTCTCCCGGTCCTCCCCCAAGGCCAGCAGCCTCAACCGCTTCATTTTTACGATCGCCATCAGTGCTTCACAACCTTTTCCGCGATCCACCGGGCCGTCTGATCCAGCCGGCTTCGGGCCTCTGCTTTCATGGCCTCGCAGTCCTGCGCGGCCTGATCCAGCACCTCCCGGGTATGCCGGGCCGCCGCCTCCTCTGCCTGGGCCATCATCCGGCGGGCTTCTTCCTGGGCCTGTTTCCGGGCCTGCTCCACCAGCTGACGTCCCTGCTTCTGCGCGTCGGCCAGCATCTGCTTGGCCTGCGCCGCAGCAGCCTCCTGATCCGCCTTGGCCTGGGCCTCCGCCCGGGTTATCTCCTGAATGGCCTCCAATGCCATGGGTCTCACCACCTTCGTCTTTAAACTCTGGGTTTACTTAAAATTCATTCTATTGGAAATTCAAAAAAATTGCAATCGCCATTTCGTAAAACTTTCATCAATTTATTTGTGCATTATGTAAAAACAAAGTTTTTTCTATCATTTTCTCAAGTCAATTTTAGTTCGAAGGCTTGATTTTTAATTATTTGCACAAATTTTCTTATTTTTTTCAAGCTCCAGAAAATATAAATGAAGGTAAAGCGAAGCCCCGGCTGCAAACGCAGCCGGGGCTGATTTCTTTTTTTCGCGCAGAAGCGACCTTGGGACCGTCAGTTCAGCACAGCTGCCTGGGCCTCCCCGTTCCCTTCCTCCAGGTTGTCCACAATTTGTACCAGCCGGGTTTGGCCTCCGACCTCCTCCGTCTGAGCGGCAGTCAGCTCCCCTGCCCCGGTCCATACCCGGGCGGCAGTCTCCTCCACCAGGGCGGCCGTCAGGCCGCTGTCTGGGGGCTGGTCCAGCATGGTCCCGTCCACACGCAGGGACAGCCGGGTTTCATAGGGCGCCAGCGCCTGCTCCACCTGGGACAGGAACGCCTGCAGCTGGGTGGAGAAGCTCTCCGGATCGTAGGTCTCTCCGGTATTGATTCTGGTCAGGTCTCCGGCGGTGGGAAACGCAAACTGCTCCAGTACGATTTCATCCACGCCCATGGCGGCCAGCTCACCGCACAGACCGGCCACATAGGACTGGGCCGCCGGGCTGCCCGGGCTCATCCACCGCAGCCCCAGCTCGTCTCTCCAGTTTCCGTCACCGCTGCGCAGTCCCACCGAGGCGTCATAGTAGGGAACGGCGTCGTCCCGGAAGCAGCACACCCGGACCGCCACATACACTCCGCGCTCCTCCAGCTCCGCCAGGGCCGCGGCAGTCTCCCCGCTTCCATTCACCTGGGCCAGGGCGGCCAGCGGCTGCTCCGACTGCCAGGCCAGCTGTCCGCTGGAGTCCTTCCCTGTGATCACCAGGGCGTCGCCCCCCAGCTCCTCCATCCGGGCCTGTGCGCTCCCGTCCAGCAGACTGTCCAGCGACACCTCCGCCATCCGGAGCGGTCCGGCAGCCTCCTGCGCCGACTGCGGCTCCTCTCCGCCGCTCTCGGGCTCCTGGCCGGTCTGCTCCACCACGCTCACCGTTCCAGGATCGGGCAGGGGTTCCTCCTCCTGCAGCAAACCGAAGGGCAGGTTGACCCGGATGCCGTCGTCGGTATAGGTCAGATGGTCCTGCAGATAAAACAGGCCGGCAACCGCCAAAACCACCAGCACTCCCAGCACCACCGCGATGATCCGCAGAATATCGGTGGACGTCCGGCGGCCCCGATAGCCGCTGTACCCCCGGTTGGAACGACGCACTCCCCTCACCTCCCGGATATTTCCATTTGGAGGGCATACGCCCCCCTTTTGCCTCAGTATAACAAGGTTTTTTGTCCTTTACAAGCTTAATTTTCCCGCAAATGCCGGGAAAATTCGCGTTCAGATCACCATGCCCCCATCTACCCGGAGCACCTGGCCGGTGATGAACCGGGCCTCCTCCCCGACCAGAAAGCGAACGGCCTCCGCCACTTCCTCCGGCGTGCCCATCCGGCCCAGCGGGGTCTCCTCCGCCAGCGCCGCCCGGTCCTCCGGGGTGAGAAAGGCGGTCATATCGGTGCAGATTGCCCCGGGCGCCACACAGTTGACCCGAATGCCCGAGGGGCCCAGTTCCTTGGCCAGGGCCTTTGTCAGCCCGATCACCCCCGCTTTGGCAGCGGAGTAGGGGGCCTCGCAGGACCCGCCGGTTATCCCCCACATGGAGGACAGGGTGACAATGGCCCCCGCTTTCCGGGCCACCATGTCAGGGATCGCCGCCCGAAGGGTGTAAAACACCCCGTCCAGGTCGGTCCCCATCACCTGCCGCCACTGGCTGTCGGTGGTGTCGGTGAGCAGCTGAACGGGCAGCGCCATCCCGGCATTGCACACCACGGCGTCCAGATGACCCAGTGCCTCCCGGGCCTGCTCCACCGCCCGGGCAGCCTGGTCCGGGTCGGACAGGTCGGCCTGAACCAGGGCGGCCTCGGTTCCCTGCGCTCTCAGCTCCTCCGTCAGGGCCCGAGCGGCCTCCAGGCTTTGGAAACAGTGGACAGCCACCCTCCACCCGTCCCGGGCAAACCGGCGGGCGCAGGCCGCTCCGATTCCGCGGGAAGCCCCGGTAATCAGCACATTTCGCACCATCTGTCTCACCTCAGCCGAAAACGCCCTGGACCAGCACCATATACAGGCCGGTGGCGCCGAAAATAGACAGCAGATCGTTTCCCTTCCACAGGTGGAGCAGCACCGCCGCGGCCCCTGCCAGCAGCGTAGGAACCCACCCGGCAGGGGAGGCAAAGGTAACCCCCCGCACACAGTAGACAATCAGCATGGCAATGATGGCCGGGGGCAGCACCCGCCCCAGATAGAGCACCACCTTGGGGGGCCGCTCTCCCCGGTCAAAGAGGAGAAAGGGCAGAGCCCGGGTCAGAAAGGTGACGCCGGCCATGATGGCAATGGAAATCAGAGATTGTATGGGCGTCAGGGGCATTGCGATTCCTCCTCTCGGACAGGCTCCGCCTCCCGTCCCTCCAGGCGGGGGCGCAGCAGGGTCAGAGCAACGACAATCAGGGCCAGGGCGGGCAGAAGCATATCCTCCTGCCCCACCAGCAGCAGACTGATCAGCGTGGCGCCCGCTCCCAGAAGGGCGGGCAGGTGGCTCCCCGCCTTCTTCCACTGGCCCACGGCGATCACCAGAAACAGCGCCGTCATGGCAAAGTCCACCCCGGTGGTGTCCATTCCCAGCGCGGAGCCCAGCAGGGAGCCCAGAACCGAACCCAGAATCCAGTAGGAGTGGTCCAGCATGGCCACTGCGAAATAATAGTCGTGGGGCTCCACCCCCGCCGGCGGCCGGGCAGAGCTGAGCAGGGCGTAGGTCTCGTCGGTCAGGGAAAAGATCATATACAGCTTCCTCGGTCCCATCCCCCGGAATTTCTCCAGCATGGACAGACCGTATACCAGATGCCGGAAGTTGATCATCAGCGTCAGAAAGGCCACCTGGGCCGGCGCGGCCCCGGTTGCCAGCAGAGATACTCCCAGATACTGGCCCGAGCCGGCGTAGATCGTCAGGCTCATGAGCAGCGCCCAGCCCACGCCGTAGCCCGCAGACTGGAGCATCAGGCCAAACGCCATGCCGATGGCCAGATAGCCCATCAGAACGGGCACGGTCACCGGAAAGGCAGCGGCCAGGGTTTTGCGGTTCACAGCAGTTTCCACCTCGTTGTCAGCAGTTTCTCCTCATTGTACCTGTTTTCTCTCCGGGATGCAACCCCATTTTCCGCCCCGTCCCGGCGGGAGGACAGGCGAAAATTTTACAATTCTCCTCTTGATTTTTTAACGAACGCCTCTATAATAAGCTCAATATTCCATTCATGGAGGCACGCGCATGAGATCCCTGCTCTTTATTTACAATCCCACCTCGGGCACCGGCCGGATCCGCTCTCAGCTGCCCCTCATTGCCGACACCTTCACCAAGGCGGGCTGGCTCACCACCGTATATCCAACCCAGGGAAAGGGAGACGCCTCCCGGGCGGTGCAGGAACTGGCCGGTCAGTTCGACCGGGTGGTGTGTGCCGGCGGAGACGGCACGCTCAGCGAGGTGGCCGGGGGTCTGATGAAACTGCCCTCGCCGCCCCCTCTGGGCTACATTCCCATGGGCTCCACCAACGACTGCGCCGCCACGCTGCACCTTCCCAAGGGAACCGGCCAGGCCGCCCTGGTGGCCGCCGGAGCAGGCGAGGCGGCCCCGGTGGATATGGGACTGCTCAACGACCGGCCTTTCGTCTATGTGGCTGCTTTCGGCGCGTTTACCAAAGTGTCCTATGACACCCCCCAGGAGCTGAAAAAGACCTTCGGCCACATGGCCTATATATTCAGCGGAATCGCCTCGCTGCCCACGATCACCCCTTACCGGATCCGGGTGGAGTACGACGGCAATTCTCTGGAGGATGAAGTCTATTTCGGCATGGTAAGCAACGCCCTGTCCATCGGCGGCATCAAGCCTCCCAACAGCAATCAGACCGTTCTGGACGACGGGCTGTTTGAGGTCCTGCTGGTGAAAAAGCCGGTCAGTCTGGAGGATCTGTCCAACGGTTTCCAGGCCCTGATCAACCTCTCGCCCCCCGACGCGGGCGCTCTCGTCCAGTTTCAGGCCCGGTCTGTCACCGTAACCTGCGACCGTCCCATTTCCTGGACCCTGGACGGGGAGTACGGCGGGGAATACAACGTCAGCCGCGTCGTCAACCGGCAGCAGGCGCTGCGGATCATGCAGGGCTCCTGAACGCCGGATCATAAAAGCCCCCGGTCCCGCCAAAGGCGGGACCGGGGGCTTTTGCCTTGAATCCTCCGGGTTACGTCCGGTTCAGCTCCTGCGTCAGGTCAATCTCCTGGGCATCGCTCCACAGCCGCTCCAGATCGTAAAATTTCCGGGCCTCCTCTGTAAAGACGTGAACCACCACGCTGGAGAAGTCCATCAGCAGCCAGGTGCCGTCTCCGTGCCCCTCGATATGGTGAACCCGCTCGTCCTGCGCCTCCGCCGCCTCCTCACAGGCGTCGGACATGGCCTTCACCTGGGTGTTGGAGGTGGCGGTGCACAGCACAAAATAGTCCGCCAGGGTGGTCAGCCCCTCCGTCTTCAGGACCTTGATATTCTGTCCCTTTTTCCCATCCAGCGCCCTGGCCAGCAGGACCGCCAGCTCATATGAATTCATGCGGTTGTCTCCTCTCTGTTTGGTATAATCGCCCGTGGGCGTAACTGCGCGTTTTATGCCGCGGGGAATATCTGAGCGGGGTCGATGAGCACCAGGTCGGAGGGATCACCGGGCAGGACCGGCTCACCCGAGCCCGAATTTTCTCCGTCGGAGGGCTGCTCCTGTGAGCTTGAGCTTCCCTCCTCCTGGCTGTCTCCTCCTTCTCCAGGCAGAACCGGCTCGCCCTGGTTTTCGCCGGTCTCACCCGAGCCCTCCGGCTCCTGGGTCTCCCCGCCGGTCTGATTTTCTTCTCCGGTCTGACCCTCCCCGCCGGACTGGCCGGGGTCCTGGGCCTGCGCAGGGTCATCCGTTTCCGTCCCGGTCTGCGAACCGTCCGTGCCCTCCGGATTCTCCGGGTCGGTTGTGGTCTCCGGTTCCTCGGGTGCGCTGGGCTGGACCACCTGGGGCCGGGCCAAGGAACTGTCCTGCAGCGTACCGTTGGTCACCCCATAGCTGCCGTCGCTGTTGCGGTAGAGAACCGACAAATCGCTGGACTGGATGTCATCCTGATAGGGGTTAAAGCCTTCGTTCAGGGTTTCAATCAACTCGTCCACCACCGGCAGCACCATGGAGACTCCTGGATAATAGGCTTCCGTATAGGGCATGGTGACAAAAGTGATGTCCTGTTCCGTATCCATCCCCGCTGCCCGCTGCGCAAGCGCCAGGATATTGCCGATGGACAGATCGGTTTCCACATTGTCCATAAAGATCTGTACCAGACTGGGGGCTTTCAGCAGGATTTCCGGCTTCAGGCACTGGGAGATCGCCGCTTTCAGAAAATCCTGCTGGATAGGGATCCGGGCCACATCGCCGCCGGAGGGCTCCCCGTTGTTCTTCCGCCAGCGGATAACCTCCATGGCATCCTCCCCGCTCAGCAGGCGGTAGCCCGCCTCCTGGTGGATGTGCAGATCCTGGCCCGGGGTGGGGTCGTCGTAGTTCATATCAAAGGGCACTTCAAACCAGACTCCGCCGATGGCGTCCACCAGTTCTCCCACGGCCTCCCACTGGATCATTACATAGAAATTGGGGTAGATGCCGGTGAGCTTGCTCACCTCCCGCTTCAGGGCCTCCATTCCGTTCTCCACCTGGGTCTCCGGGTCCCCACCCTTGTTGTTGTTGTACACCGCATTGAGCCGCTTGCTTCTGGTGCCAACATTGATCATGGTGTCGCGGGGCAGGCTCATACCATAGATTTCCTGGTTCACGCTGTCAAAGGTGACCAGAATCATGGTGTCGGTATTTCCCCCGCCGGCAGTATCCTGGCCCACCAGAAGGAACGTGTACACCCCGTCTTTCTGGCCGCTGAGCGCCACCTCGGGCAGGTCGGCCCCGTCAAACTCCAGGTCGTCCCCCGTCTGACTGCTGTCCGCGCCGGTCCCGGGCAGATTAGGCACCTCGGGCAGCTTCATCCAGGAGCGCAGGGCCAGGAAAAGCACGATAATGACGGCGCACACCGCCACCAGCACCTGAAACAGGCGGTAGCGCACCCGCTGCCCCCGGCTCAGTCCGGCCACCCAGTCCCGATGCTGTCTCCAATAGTCTCCCAGAGAGTTCCGGCCGACGGCCGCCTCCCGCTTTCCGTGTCTGTTTTTTTCGCTCATAGTCTATCTAACCCTCTAAATTTCAACTGTCACGCCGTGGGCGGTCAGCCAGTCCCGCGCCGCCAGAGTGTTGGTGTGGATGGGCACCTGCCGCTCCTCCATCTCCTGAATTGTGGTCTCCACCCCCAGGAGCAGCGCCCGGTCCAGGTCCTCATAGGCCAGCGCCCGCAGGCGCTCCACCCCCTCAAAGTCCCGGTTGGGCTCCATATAGTCGGCCACATACAAAATTTTCTCCAGGGTGGTCATATCCGCCTTGGCGGTGGTGTGCCAGAAAATGGCCCAGTACACCTCATCAGGTTCCCCAAACACCGCCCGGGCGATACACGCCCCGGTCTTGGAGTGGAGCAGTTTCACCGCCTGACGCTCCAGCTCATCCAGCTCCACTCCGTACTGTCCGCACAGGGCCAGCTGCTCCTCCAGGTCCAGATACTTGGTGCAGTCGTGGAGGATCCCCGCCCGCCTTGCCAGGGTCTCATCCGCCCCCCAGCGCCGTGCCAGCCGGGCGGCCTCCTCCTCCACGCCCTGAACATGGGCCACCCGCTTCTCCTTCATCATAGCGTAGGAACAGGCCCGCAGCTCCGGCAGCTCCAGATGCCTCAGGTCCGCGTGGGTGCCGTACAGCCGGTGCAGAAGGATATAGCCATAGACGGAGGGGTGCAGGTACTCCTGTCCCTCTCCCCGGGCAAGCAGCTCCCGCAGCCGGGTGGAGGAAATCTCCACCAGACCGGGCACCGGGATCATCTCTACCCGTGCCCCATAGTCCCGCTCCAGACGGGCCTTCTGGGCGGCGAAGCGCTCGGCCTCATCCCCCTGGGTGCGGTGAAAGGCGCACACCGAGACGCACTTCAGAATGCGCTCCGGCTCCCGCCAGGTGTGCAGCGACAAAAACATGTCCGACCCCACCAGCAGCCACAGCTCCGCCTCCGGCTCCTGCCGGCGGATGGTCTCCACCGTGTCGGCGGTATAGCTGGGGCCGGGCCGGTCCATCTCCAGGGTGGACACCTGGACCGTCTTGGGCATCAGCAGCGCGTCCGCCAGCTTTGCCGTCATGGCCAGCCGATCACCCGCCGGCGGCGAGCCGGACGGCAGCTCCTTGTGGGGCGGAACCGCCGCCGGCATCAGCAGCAGCCTGTCCAGCTCCAGCGAGCGGATCGCCGCCCGGGCCGCCGCCAGATGCCCCAGATGAGGCGGGTTGAAGGTTCCTCCATAGATGCCGATCTTCACAGCCAGATCCCACCTTTTCCTAGCTTCTAGTCTGAACTATCTATCATGATTATGTATTGCTGCGCGCGGTGAAACACCGTTGCCGCGGCGGCAGCCGGGGCAAAATTCGTCATTTCCCTTTCTTGTCTACTAAAACGATCCTGTCCTTTTTGTCCTTCTTATGACTTGGACGATACAGAACGAATTTTGTTCCGATGACCTGGACCACCTCGCTGCGGGTGCGGGGAGCCAGAGCCTCCGCCGCCTCCCGGGCGGACATCAGGGAGTTCTCCAGCACCCTGCCCTTAATCAGCTCCCGGGCCTCCAGGGCGTCGTCGGCCTGCTTCACCAGATTGTCCCCGATGCCGTCCTTGCCCACGATCAGGATGGTGTCGATGCCGTTGGCCAGCCCCCGCAGCTGGGAGCGCTGTTTGCTTGTCAGATCTGCCATAAATGGTTCCTCAATTCCTGTTTTTTTATCTTCCGTCCGGCAGCGCGTCCAAGAGGCCGCGCTCCACCGGCCAAAATGACCGTTCAACGCAATTTTGCAGAGCGATGCCTCCCCATCAACGGCCAATTTCTAATTCTTTTTGAGGTATTCCTCCAGCTTGGTCTTGAACTGCTCCAGGGCCTTGCCCCGGTGGGAGACGGCGTTCTTCTCCTCCGGGGACAGCTGGGCAAAGGTCTTCTTCAGCCCGGGCACGAAGAACACCGGGTCATAGCCGAAGCCGCCCTCCCCCATGGGGGCGTAGGAGATGGTGCCGGGGCACTCCCCCCGGGCGGAGATCACATCTCCGTTGGGGAAGCAGCAGGTGATCACCGACACAAATCTGGCCGTCCGGGTCATCTGCCCCCGCAGGTTCTCCAGCAGCAGCCGATACCGGGCCGTGTCGTCCAGCCCCTCCCCGCCGTATCGGGCCGAGTATACCCCCGGCGCCCCGTTGAGGGCGTCCACACACAGTCCCGAGTCGTCGGCGATGGCGGGCATTCCGCTGGCCTCCATAACGGCTTTGGCCTTCAGCAGGGAGTTCTCCTCAAAGGTGGTCCCGGTCTCCTCCACCTCCACGTCCACGCCGGCTTCCGCCTCGGAGCAGACCTGGACGCCCAGCCGGGACAGGATGTCGTTCAGTTCCGCCAGCTTCTTTTTATTTTTGCTGGCCAGTACCAGTTTCATGGCTACCCCTCCGTTTACAGACTCAGGACAGACTGCTGGATGGCCTGGAGCTCCCGGATTCCCTTGGCGCACAGCTCCACCAGCTTGTGCTGCTCCTCCAGGGTGAAGGGCCGGCCCTCGCCGGTGCCCTGGAGCTCGATGAGCCGCCCCTGGCCGTCCATGACGCAGTTGAAATCCACCATGGCGGAGGAGTCCTCCTCATAGCACAGGTCCAGCATGGGCATGTCGCCCACCACCCCGGCGGAGACGGCGGCCACCTGTCCGGTGAGGGGCCAGTCGTTCAGCTGCCCCAGCGCCTCCATCTTCTTCAGGGCCAGAGCCAGGGCCACATAGCCCCCGGTGATGGAGGCGGTGCGGGTCCCCCCGTCCCCCTGGAGCACGTCGCAGTCCACGGTGATGTTCCAGGGGCCCAGCTTCTTCCGGTCCACCACCGCCCGGAGGGACCGGCCGATGAGCCGCTGAATCTCGGCGGAGCGGCCGCTGAGTTTCAGCTTGGAGATGTCCCGGCGGGACCGCTCCCGGTTGGCCCGGGGGAGCATGGAGTACTCGGCGGTGACCCAGCCCTCCCCCTCGGGCACATGGCGGGGCGGCCGGTCCTCCACGCTGGCGGTGCACAGCACGTGGGTGTTGCCGCAGCGGATCAGGCAGGAGCCCTCCGCGAATTTGTTTACATTTGGGATAATTTCCACCGGCCGCAGCTGGTCACATTCTCTTCCGTCAATTCGGGACATGACGATCGCTCCAATCTTAATTTTGATGTTCTGTCTGATGGCTCTCCGCCCGCGCGGGGCAAGGCCTGATTTCAGCGGATCCAGCCGCCGCTCTGGTTGATGGAATCGCTGATGTCCTGTCCCTGTGCATCATACAGGGTGATGTCCTCCAGGAAGACTACATCATTGGGAATCTTGTCCTCCACCTGGGCGTAAACCAGAAAAACGTCCGCCTGGGGGATGTCCAGCTCGCAGGTGTAGCCCTCCGGAGGGATGGTGCTCTCGTATGCATACCCGCCGTCCCAGTGAAATTGGGCGGAGGCAATCTCGCCGAAGCGGTTTCGGCCCAGGAACATCAGATACTGCTTTCCCGCCGTCTGGATGACGCCGTTGCTGAATCTGCCCCCCGTGCGGCCGGTGCGGGCAATCTTATACTTCCCGTTGGGCCCCTCCTCCAGCCGGACATAGCTCAGCTGGAGCTCCTGCCCCACCTCCATAGGGACATAGACCAGATCGCCCACCTTCACCGGCTCGTAAAACTGGAGCT
>CALWVX010000023.1 GCA_944385065.1 uncultured Oscillospiraceae bacterium
CAGGCTGTTGATCAGCGGGCCGATGACCAGCTCCTCGTTCCGCGCGGCGATGAGCACCGCAAAGCGGGTCCGGGCGGGCCGCTTTCCATAGTCGGGCGGCCGGCGCAGGCACATCAGCGCCACTCCCACATACCACAGCCCCCAAAGAGCCATTCCAAATCCCATCGCCCCGGTCAGCGCCACCGCGGCGGGAAACAGCCAATCCATACTGCGCACCTCCTTGATCTTGTCCCAAGTCTAGCAGGCAAACTTTAAGGACAGAGGTTGGAAAGCATTAAGATTTCATGAAGTTTTCTTAAACTATCGCCCGGAGGGCCTGCTCCCAAAATTCACAGTTTCTTTGTTTGACAATTTTGTCAAAATGCATTACAATATTCTTGTACAATATGCTGAGAAGCAGCCGGGCGCTTTGCTGGATAAAAGAACGGATGGGGCGTCCCGGCGGGGCCCATCCGCTCTGTCTTCCGCCCATACCCCCGGGGGCATTGGAAAAGGAGGTCAAGTTGCTACGATTCGATCATGTGAACCTGGCTTACGGAAGCCAGAAAATTCTCAACGATATTTCCTTTGAAATTCAGGACGGTCAGTTTGCCGTCTTCATCGGCCCCTCCGGCTGCGGCAAGACCACAACCCTGAAGATGATCAACCGCCTGATTCAGCCGGACAGCGGCCATATTTTTCTGAACGGACAGGATATTTCCACCATCGACCGCTTTGAGCTGCGCCGCCACACCGGCTATGTGATTCAACAGATCGGCCTGTTCCCCAACATGACGGTGGCCCAGAATATCTGCGTGGTCCCCAAGCTGCTCAAGTGGCCCAAGGAGAAGTGCGAGCAGATCGTCCGGGACCTTCTGGAAATGGTTGGGATGCCCTATGACCAGTATGCCCACAAGTATCCCTCCGAGATGTCGGGCGGGCAGCAGCAGCGCATCGGAATTCTCCGCGCCCTGGCCGCCTCCCCTCCGGTGGTGCTGATGGATGAGCCCTTCAGCGCTCTGGACCCCATGACCCGCCGCTCTCTTCAGCTGGAGGTGAAGAATCTGCAGCAGCAGCTGCACAAGACCATTATCTTCGTCACCCATGACATGGACGAGGCTCTGGACCTGGCCGACGTCATCATCTTCATGGACCACGGCCACATCGTGCAGATCGCCCCGCCGGAGGAGATGCTGGAAAATCCGGCCACCGACCAGATCAAGGAGTTCCTGGGCAAGCACCGCGCCGGCCCCTCCCCCGCCGATCTCACGGTGTCCGACTTCATGCGCACCGGCATCATCACGGTCAATCAGAACCGGGGCATCAACGAGTGTGTCAGCCGCATGCAGCACCACAACGTGGACACCCTGCTGGTGGTGGACGAGTACCGCCACTATCAGGGCACCGTCTCCATCGCGGACATCCGCCTGACCGGCCATGTGGTCAAGACCATCGGCCCTCTGGTGCGCAACACCACCCCCGTGGTCCACACCGGGGACAACGCCAAGGAGTGCTTCGATCAGCTGATCTCCAGCGGCTTCCCCTATCTGGTTGTCCTGAACGACGACCAGACCGTGGCCGGCATCGTCACCAAAACCAGCATGGCCTCCGCCATGGCGGAACAGCTGTGGGGGTGAGGGGATGACCGATCTGCTGCTGGAAATTTTGAAACAGACCGCCATCCACACCGGCTATACCCTGGTGTGCGTGGCCATCGGGTTTGTCATCGGACTGACCCTGGGCATCGGCCTGTCCCGTCTGCCCACCCTGTCCCGATACCTGCTCCCCCTGCTGTCCATTCTGAACACGGTGCCCGGCATTGTCTTCATCGGCATGCTGGTCATCTGGATCGGAATGCGGCCGGCCACCGTCATCATCGCCCTGTCCATCTACGCCATGTTCCCGGTGCTGAAAAACACGGTCGCCGGCCTGAACGGGGTGGACGCGCAGTACAAAGAGGCGGCCCGGGGCTGCGGCATGAATCAGCTCCAGAGCCTGTGGCAGGTGGAGCTGCCTCTGGCCATGCCCACCATCATCGGCGGGCTGCGGCTGTCCACGGTGTACACCGTCAGCTGGACGGTGCTGGCCGCCATGATCGGACAGCACGGCCTGGGCGACTTTGTGTACCGGGGCGTCAGCTCCAACAACAACGAGCTGATCCTGCAGGGGGCCATTCCCGCCGCCATCCTGGCGCTGGTGCTGGGCGGACTGGTGGACCTGCTGCAGCGCCATGTGGTCCCCCGGGGCCTGCGCAATATCGGGGGTGACGGCAAATGACGATTTCGCTGATCTGGGATCACCTGTCTCTGGTGCTGGCCTCCCTGTTCCTGGCCGTGGCGGCGGGCGTCCCGCTGGGACTGGTGGTCTACCTGTTTCCCCGGGTGGGCAAGGTCATTCTCTGGGTGGTGGATCTGATTCAGACCATCCCCGCCCTGGCCCTGCTGGGCCTGATCATGGTGGTGCTGGACCCCGGTTCTCCCACCGCTATGGTGGGTCTGGCCCTGTATTCCCTGCTGCCCATCGTGCGCAACTGCTCCCTGGGGCTGTCCCAGGTGCCCGCCCACCTGAAGGAGGCGGCCACCGGCATGGGGATGACCCCCGCCTATCGCCTGTTTCATATTGAGATCCCCCTGGCTCTGCCCATGCTCATCACCGGCATCCGCATTGCCGCCGTCAACGCCATCGGGACGGCAGTCTTTGCCGCCTTTGTGGGCGGCGGCGGCCTGGGCGGTCTGTTCAACACCGCCATCCGCCAGCGGGACATGACCATGATCCTGCTGGGCACCGCGGTCCTCATGGTGATGGCTCTGGTGCTGGACGCTGGGCTGGGTTATGTGGAGCGCCGCCTCTCCAGCCGCTCCCACCGCAAGCTGCCCACCGCCGTCCGGGCCTTCGGCGGCGGCGCGGTGGCCCTGGCCGGCCTGGCGCTGGTGATCTACATGCTCCTGCCCACCGACACCTCCGGCCAGCTGACCCTGTACGACGGGGACTACACCGAGGTCAAGCTGATGCACAGCATGGTGGAGCAGCTGGTGGAGGACAAGACGGACCTGGAGGTCGTCATTCTGGACCAGATGACCCAGGTGAACAACTATAACGAGCTCAGCGCCGACGACCCCAGCTGCGACCTGATGTTCAGCTATGACGGCACGGTGCTCACCACCTTCCTGGGAATGGACACCACCGACATCCCCGAGGGGGAGACCCTCTATGACTTTGTCAACGAGGAGGTCGGTGCCCAGAAGGGGCTGCGCCTGCTGGGCAGAGTGGGACTGAACAACACCTACTCCATCGGGGTGACCCAGGAGGTGGTGGATACCTACGGGGTCAGCAAGATCTCCGACCTGATCCCCATTGCCGGGGAGCTGGACTTCGGCGCCGAGCACGAATTCTATACCTCCGAGGGCAGCATGAAGTATGACCCCTTTGTTTCCTTCTACGGGCTGAACTTCCGCTCCGCCGTTCCGGTGGACGTGGTGCTCAAGTACAACGCCGTGGAGGAGGGGGCCTTCGACGTCATGGTGGTGTACGCCACCGACGGTCTGAACAAGCGGGCCAACCTGACCATTCTGGAGGACGACTGGGGCTTCTTCCCCGAGTATTACGGGGCCTTCCTGGTGCGGGACGACCTGTTTGAGGACTTCGCCGACACCGCCCCCAACCTGGAGGAGGTTCTGGAGCTTCTCACCGGCCAGGTGAGCAGCGAGGACATGGTGGACCTCACCTACGCCGTGGACGTGGACGGCCGCTCCGTCAGCGAAGTGGCCCATGAATTTCTGGTGGAAAAGGGCTTCCTGTCCCAATAATACAGACGAAAACCTCGTCTCCCGGAACCGGGAGGCGAGGTTTTTGGCATGAGACAGTCCTCCCCCCGCATAGGGTAGAGCAGCACAAAGATTTGGGAGGACGTCGCACATGGAGACACGCATCGCCGATCTGCGCTATAAGGAAGTCATCAGTGTGGAGGACGGCAGCCGCTTCGGCTATGTGGGAGATATGGAGATCGACCTGGACAGCGGGCAGGTGCGGGCCCTGGTGGTGCCCGGCCGGCGGCGGCTGTTCGGCCTGCTGGGCCGGGAAGACGACCAGTACATCCCCTGGAACGCGGTGCGCCGGTTCGGAGAGGACATTATTCTGGTGGAACACCACTACCCCAGACGCGTCCCCCGCAGGAGGGAGCGATAAGACATGCCCGCCGGTAAAACCGGCGGGCATGTCTGGGACTGTCGAAAAAGTGACAAAGTCACTTTTTCGAGTTAAGCTGCACGAAATTTTCACCTCGATGTCGTCGTCACAAGCTGCGGATCGCTCGCATCCGTGTAAACTCGGATGCTCGTTCCCTCCGCTGCTCCTCCTCTCCCAGAAAATCATGAAATGATTTCCTGGGGGCCCAAAAATTGTCGGCAAAAATTTCGCGAGAAGTGTCATTTCCGAGGCGCAGAAGGTGAATTGGCCGAAGGCCAAGAGAAGCCACCCTGGGGTGTGTCCCCGGAAATGACATGATTGAATTTTATTCCGTCGTCTGCGGACGACGGAACTCCTTGCAGGAGGGCTTTTTTGACAAGTTGAAACATGCCCGCCGGTAAAACCGGCGGGCATGTCTGTTATAACTCCACCGCCGTGTCGGTGGCAAAGAACCACAGGACCATCCGCTCCACCGGACGGTTCAGGATGGCGGACAGGGCTTTGCCGTAGGCCTCCAGCTGGGGGCGGTACTCCTCCGCCCGGGAGAGCTCCCCGCCGGGGGACACCCGGTCGCTCTTGAAATCCAGCACGGTAATGGCTCCGTTCTCCTCAAACCAGGCGTCGATCACACCCTGGAGCAGAATCTCCTCGTCCTCTCCCCCGGGAAAGTAGTCGGACGCCGGAACCAGCAGGGAGAATTTGAACTCCCGGCGGCACAGGGGCGACGCGGCCATGGCCCGGCCCAGCGCGCTGGTCCAGAAGGCGGACAGCCGCCGGCCGTCCACCGCCTCCCGTTGCAGGGCTGTGAGGAAGCCCTGCTCCGCCAGCCGGTCCAGCTCCCGCTCCACTCCCTCCGGGGTGTGGTCCCCCTCCAGCGGCAGGTACTGCATGGCCAGGTGGAGGGCGGTGCCCCGCTGGGCCGGGCTGAGTCCCCGCTCCCGGGCGATAAAGGCGGGCCGGCTGATGGGCTGGCCCCGCCGGGAGGCGGGAACGGCCTCCTGCGCGGCCTCCAGGTCCTGAACCCGGCCCTTGAGCTGGGTGGCGGTGAGCTTGGAGGGGAGATCGGCGGCCCGGTGGGGGTACTGCCAGCGCAGCCGCGCGGCCAGCTCCTCCGCCTGTCCGTCCTCCTCCGGCGCCAGGGGCAGGTCGGAAAACCGCCCCTCCCCCTCCTCCGCCCGGGCCAGAGGCTGTCCCTCCACCCAGCGGATGTCCCAGGCCGGACCCAGCTCCCGCGCCGTTCCCTCCGGCAGGCCCGCCAGCTCCCGCAGGGGGGCCGCCTCCGGCCGGGTCAGCGCGTGGAGGAGAATCCATCCCCCCACGCTCTGCTGCTGCTCCAGCACCACCGGGGAGACGGGGACCGACAGGTCCTCCCCCAGCCGCTCCAGCGCGGCAATTCCCTCGGTCAGGGCCAGGGTGAGGATCAGCTTCTCCCGGGCCCGGGTCATGGCCACATAGAGGAGCCGCAGCTCCTCGGCCATCATCTCCCGCTCCAGCTGGCGGCGTACCGCCCGGCGGGCCGCCGTGTCATACTCCACCATCCGCTCCTGGTCCAGCCCTCTTGGGCCCACCCCCAGCACCGGGTGAAAGAGAACGGGCCGCATCAGATCGTCCCGGTTCAGCCGCCGGGTCAGGCCGCACACCAGCACCACCGGCTTCTCCAGCCCCTTGGAGCGGTGGATGGACAGCAGGGAGACCCCCTCCCCCTGTCCTCCGGCCCCCGGAGCAGGCAGACGGGCCCCCGTCTCCCGAAGGCGGTCCAGCCGCAGCAGGAAGGAAAACAACGTGCGGCACCCGCTCTCCTCCAGCTGCCCGGCCAGGGCATACAGGGCCAGCAGATTGGCCTGCCGGCGCTCTCCCCCCTCCATGGCCCCAAAGATGCCCAGAAGGTTGGTCTGCTCATAGACATGCCAGATCAGCTGGCGGCAGGTCCGGTCCCCCGCCCCGAAGCGCAGCTGATCCAGCTGCTCCAGAAAGTCCCGGCTGGGCTGATCCCCCCCCTGGGCCGCGCGGGTGAGGGCGGTGTAAAAGTCCCCGCCGCTGTCCGCCCGGAGCAGGGCCAGCTGATCGGCGGTAAAGCCATATACCGGGGAGCGCAGGGCGGCGATGAGGGGGACGTCCTGCCGGGGGTTGTCCACAATCTGCAGAATGGACAGGGCCACACGGACCTCGGTGGTCTCAAACATGTCCCCGCCCCCGTCCGCCGCCCAGGGGATTCCCTCCTCCTCCAGCGCCCGGACATAGTGGGGCAGAACGCTGCCCGGGCTGCGCAGCAGGATCATCACGTCGGAGGGCCGCAGCGGCCGCGGCCCCTCCTCTCCCTCCACCATCATGGGGGCCTCCAGCAGCCGGCGCACCCGCCGGGCGGCAAACCGGGCCTCCAGCAGGTCCTTGCTCTCCTTCTCCCCCTCCTGGTCCCCCAGAAAGGACAGATCCAGGGCGTCCAGCTCCAGAGCGTAGTCCTCTCCCGCCGGAAACTCCCGGCCGGGCACCAGAGCCTGGTCGTCGGTGTAGTCCAGCTCTCCGAACTCGGTAGACATAATATCCCGGAACAGGTCGTTGCACCCCTCCAGCACCTGGGGGCGGGAGCGGAAATTCCGGGAGAGCAGCCGCTTTCTGGGCCGCCCCTCCCGGGCCTCCTCCCCAAAGGGGAAGCGGCGGTACTTGTCCAGAAAGATGGTGGGGTCGGCCAGCCGGAAGCGGTAGATGGACTGCTTCACGTCCCCCACCTGAAACAGCTTCCGCCCCCCGTCGGAGATGGCGGCAAAGATGGCGTTCTGCACCTGGTTGGTGTCCTGATACTCGTCCACCAGCACCTCCTCATACCGCCCGCCCCACAGGCGGGCCAGCGGCGTGGGGCCGCCTGTCTCGTCTGTGAGCAGCCGCACGGCAAAGTGCTCCAGGTCGGAGAAGTCCAGCACCCCCAGGCGGCGCTTCTCTTTGGCGTACGCCGCCTGAAATTCCCTCACCAGGTCCATCAGCGCCTGAACGGCGGGGGCGGACAGGCGCAGCTCCTCCAGCCCCGAGGCGCTGTCCCCCTCCAGCTGCCCGGCCAGCCGCTCCAGCAGCTTTTTGCAGCGGGTCCTGATCTCCTTGACCCGCTCCCCGGCCCGGGCGGCCCGCTCTTCCTCCATGGGGCTGACCGGGATCTGCCGCTTCTTCTTCCGCCCGGCGGCGGGAAAGGGGATGGGCAGGCAGGCGGCGGCCTGGTCCCAGCTGCGGGCCGTCAGCAGCGCCTCCACCCCCTCCAGCGTGGCGGAGAGGGAGGGGGCGTAGTTGGCCTGGAGCAGCTCGTCCTCCCCGCACAGGGCCAGAGCGGCCGCCAGCCGCTCCCGGCAGAAGGCGGCCTGACGCTTTCCGTCCTCCAGCAGCACAGCCCCCCACGGGGTCCGGGACAGGTCCTCCACCCCCTCCAGCGCCCACACCCCCTTCTGCTCCTCCAGCCAGCGGGCGGGGTCCGGATGGCTCTGGAGCCGGTGGAAAATATCCAGGGTGATCTGGGCCAGCTGGCGGTCGTCCCGCCCGGCCCCCAGGGTATCGGCCAGCAGGGCGAAGGGGCTTCCCGGCGCGATCTCCTCATACTGGCGGTCCAGCACCTCCTCCAGGGTCCGGAGCATGAGGACATTGGCCTCTCCCTCGTCGCACAGGCGGAAATCCGGGTCCAGGTCCAGCCGGCTTCCGCTCTCCCGGAGGAGGGCGGCGCAGAAGGCGTGGATGGTGGAGATCTGGGCCCGGTAGACCAGGGTGGTCTGGCGGCGCAGATGCCGGTCTCCGGGGCAGAGGGCCAGCCGCTGGGACAGCTCCTGGGCAATGCGCCCCCGCAGCTCGGCCGCCGCCGCCTTGGTATAGGTGATGACCAGAAAGCGGTCGATGTCCAGCCCCTCTCCGGTCACCCGGTCCAGCAGCCGCTCCACCAGCACCCGGGTCTTGCCCGAGCCGGCGGCCGCGGACACCAGCAGCTCTCCGCCCCGGTCGTCCACAATCTTCTGTTGTTCCTCCGTCAGCGGAAACGGCACGGCCCGTCCCTCCTCTCGCGCCCCGTCTTATTCCTTCAGCAGGTCCAGAAACCGCTCGATGCGGATTCCCTTGTTTTTCTCGATCTCGTCCCGTTCCAGGAAGATCAGCTCCTCCACCACGTCCATGGCCCGCTTCACTGCCTGCTGGAAGGGCCTGCCCGCCAGCAGTTCGCCGGCCAGCACCGCGGAGAAGATGTCCCCGGTGCCCGGAAAGTGGACCCGGATCAGCCGGTAGGGGATGGTGAAGTACGCCCCGGCCTGATGGTCATAGCCCCACACCACATGGCGCCCGCTCTCGCGCTCCAGGCCGCTGGTGACCACCACCGAGCGGGGACCGTAGGCCAGCAGTCCGTCCACCACCCGGCGGGCCTCCTCCCGGCTCAGCGCCTCCTGCCCCTGATACAGCCCGGTGAGGAACTCCCCCTCGGTGAGATTGGGGACGATCACGCCGGCCACCCCGATCAGGCGGCGCATGTTGTCCACCGTCTCCCGGCTGACCCCGTTATAGAGCTTGCCGTCGTCCCCCATGATGGGGTCGGTCATCACCAGAAGCCCCTCTTTCTTCTGGCTGGCGATGAACTCCCGGATGATGTCCACCTGGGCCGCCGAGGCCAGAAAGCCGGTGGTGATGCAGTCAAAGCCGAAGCCCAGCTCCTTCCACACCCCGATGGCCTGAACCATATAGTCGGTGGTGTCCAGAATGGTGAACTTCCCATAGTCCAGCGTGTTGGACACCAGGGCGGTGGGCAGGTTGTACACGCTGTGGCCCATATTGGACAAAACCGGCAGCATGGCGGCCAGAGCCACCTTTCCATAGCCGCACATGTCGTTGATGATCAGAATATTTTTATGCTGCTCCACTGGGGATCACGCTTCCTTTCCTGGTTCTTCGCCGCGCAGAAACGCCAGCACGGTCCGATTGAATTCGCGCCAGTTCCGCCGGGCCACAAAGTGGTCCCCGGGCAGAATGGACAGCCTTCCGTCCGGCACGGCGGCGGCGATCGCCCGGGTGTGGTCCTCCCGGATCATATCCTGTTCCCCGGCCACCACCAGAACGGGCATGGTCAGCCGGCCCAGCTCCTCCGGCGGGATATGAGGCTGAGTCACCATCAGGTTCAGAAGTTCCCACTGTCGGCGGGCCTTCTTCCCAAACCGCGCAGGCAGCCAGGCAGCACACCAGCCCAGGATAATTGGGATCTGCGTGGATTTCTTGACATACCTGGGGTCCAGATCGGCCCCGTTCAAAATCAGCTTCTCCACATACTCCGGGTGCTCCAGAGCGAACAGGATGGCAATGTTGGCCCCGTCGGAAAAGCCCAGCAGGTGGCAGCGGCGGATGCCCAGACCGTCCAGCAGCTCCTTCAGGTCCCGGGCAAACTGCTTCAGGGTGAAGGGGGCCGTGCCCCAGGGGGACTGGCCGTGGCCCCGGGTGTCCACCGCGGTCACCTGATAAACCTGGGAAAAGGGCTCCATCTGGTGCTTGAAATAGGTGTGGTCCTCCCCGTTTCCATGGAGCAGGACCAGGGGGAATCCCTCCCCCGCCTGCACATAGTTCAGCCGGACGTCCATTTGTCTCCTCCTTCCAGCTTCTCCCAGAATTCCTCCGCGCTCAGACCGGGCAGCCAGCGCCTGCAGTCCCCGCCCCGCCCCGGCTCAAAGCAGCAGGCGGCGGCGTAGTCGCAGTACCGGCAGGCGTTTTTCTCCGGCCCCCGCCAGAAGGGGTCGGCGGCGATGTTTCCCCCGGCCAGCTCCCGGCAGATGTCCTCCAGCACCTGCTGGATATGCCGGCCCAGCCGGCCCAGCTGCTCGGCGGTGGCCAGCGCCTCGCCGGTGATCTCCCCGGTGGTTCTGGACACCTTCAGGGGCAGGAAGCGATAGCCCCCCTCTCCCCGCTGTTCCATGGCGTCCAGCACCCGGGGGTCCCGGCGCACCAGTCCGCTGCGCACCAGCTCCCGGTCCACCTTTTTCCGCAGCTCCTGATCGCTCATGGATCGGCTGCCCCGGATGACCGCCTCCCGGGCCGGGAGGTAGAGCACCCCGTCTCCCTCCACCGGCATGCCGTACAGGGACCGGCCCTCCTGCTCCAGGGTGAACAGGTAGAGCAGCATCTGCAGCCCCAGGCCGTTCCACACCTCGGTCAGGTCAAAGGTCTTGCGCCCCGTCTTATAGTCCACCACCCGCAGGTGGAGCTTCTCCCCCTCGATCCAGCCGTCCACCCGGTCCACAAAGCCGGTGACGCTGACCGTCACCCCGTGGGCGGTGAGCTCCACCGGGGGCAGATCCTTCCCCGTTCCGAAGCCCAGCTCGAAGGAGATGGGCTTGAATTGGGAGCGGAGCAGCTCGTCGGCCACATTGTCCACCACCGCCTGGACGGTGCGCAGCAGCCGCCGGAACAGGTACTGAAACCGGGGGCTCTGCCCCTCCAGCCCGCCCAGCTCCTCCTGCACATAGCGCTCCACCGCCCGGGCGGTCAGCGACCGCAGGCGGTCCCGGCGGGCGGCGGCGTCCGCCTCCTCCATGCCGGGCAGCACGGTCTGCCCGAACATCTCATCCTGGAGCACATGCTCCAGCACATAGTGGACAAAGGTGCCGTACTCCGGTGCTGTAAAGCCGGCAGGCTTGCGGGGTTCCGCCGCCAGACCGTAGCGCATGAAGTAGGAGAAGTGGCAGGATTTGTACTTGTCCATCCGGGAGGCGGACATGGGAATTTTCTTCCCGTAAAGCCGGTCCACCGCCCGCCGGGACAGACTCCCACGCTCCCAGCCCGCCGCCTGCTCCAGCCGCGCCAGCGGCCGGGCAAAGCCGGGCAGCTTCTCCAGAGCCGCCCGGGCCGTCCCGCTGCGCCCCGCCTGCTCCAGGGCGGGCAGAGGGGCCTCCAGCCGGAAGGCGCCGCCCAGGTCCTCCTGGCGCAGAGGGCTCAGGTCGGAGCAGAGCAGCTGCAGCCGCGACACCAGAAAGCTGGGGCGGCGCTCCTCCCCGGCGGCGCTCTGCCCCGGCCAGGTGACCACCAGCTTCCGGGTGGGCCGTGCGCAGATCTGATAGATGGTGGTCATCTCCCGGTACAGCAGCTCCCGCTGAGACTGCTCCAGCTCCAGACCCAAACCGGCCAGCAGAGCCCGGTCGTCATCCGACAGCAGTCCGGGGGCCGGGGCCGCCAGGGGCAGAGAGGCGTCGTCCGCCCCCAGGAAAAACAGCGCTTTCACCTGGTGGCCGGTCTGGCGGGTGGTCTCCCCCGCTGACACCCGGTCCAGCGAGACCGGAATGGACCCCACGTCATACTGGGAGAGCACCAGCCGGAACATCTGGGCAAACTCCTCCAGCTCCATGGGGATCTCCCCCAGCAGCTGGGCGCACTGCTCCAGCCCCAGGGTCACAATCTCCCACAGCTGCCGGTACTCCTCGGCCAGGGCGGGCTGACCCCGCCGCTCCAGCTCCTCCATGCGGGCCGTCAGCCGGCCGGGCAGGTCCACCGCCTCCATAAAATTGTAAAGGGAAATTGCCTGCCCCCTCCCGGTTTTCTCCGGGTTTTTCCGCAGCGCCTCCAGCGGCGCCGCCACCTGGCGGCGCAGGCTGTCCAGCCGGGCCACCAGCGCCCGGTCCTCCTCCGACCACGCCGCGCCGTACCCTCTGGGATGCCAGGACCAGGGCTTGGACTGGGTCCAGCGGCTCCCCCGGATGTCCCACTTGAGCACATAGTTTTCCAGCTCGTCCCGGTCCTCCTGGGGCAGATCGGTCAGGCCGGTTTTCAGATAGCGGAACATGTCCTCATAGCGATAGCCCCCGGCCGCCGCCTCCAGCGCTCCGGTGACCAGAGCCAGCACCGGCCGCTCCAGAATGTCCGCCATGGCAGCGGAAAACACCGGCACACCGTACCGGGGAAAAATGGACTCCACCAGATCCCGATAGGCCCCGTAGTTCCGGGCCACCACGCCGATCTCCCGAAAGCGGTATCCCTCCTCCCGCACCATCCGCAGGATGCGGGAGGCCGTCCACTCCACCTCTCCCCGGGGATCGCTCCCCTGAAACAGCTCCACCGCTCCCCCGCAGGGCACGGACTCCGGCGCACCGGCGGAGAACAGCTCCCGCTCGCAGTGGATCAGGGCGGGAGCCTTTCCGGGGCAGTCATTGACAAGTAATTCCACTTCATAGCTCTTGCCCGCCCTTCGGGCCAGCCGGATCAGGCGCGCGGCCGTCTTTCGGGCCGGGGAGAAGATCCCCGTCCCCCCCTCGTCCTCCTCCAGATGGTCGCAGGTCAGGGTGACCGTCACGCTCCGGGCCTGCCCCAGCAGCTGCTCCAGCACCAGACCCTGCTGGGGGGTGAAATCGGTGAACCCGTCCAGCCACAGGTCCTTGCCGGCGGCCCAGGGGCACCTGCGCAGCTTGTCCGCCGCCCGGGTCAGCCGGTCCCGGGGGTCCAGGGCGCTGCGGGCGGTGAGGGCCTGGTACTCCCCGCAGATCAGGCCCAGGTCCCGCAGCTTCTCCCCCTCGGCCCCCGCCCCGAGCGCTCCGGCCTCCACCAGAGCCTCCGGGGGAACGCAGGCGCTTTTCAGCTCGTCCACCGTGGCCAGCAGGGCCCGGAGGAAGGCGGGCCGCCGGGACGGCCGTCCGTACACCCGCAGCTGGCCGGACACATTCCGCACCGCCCGGTACAGCAGCAGCAGACGCCCGCCGGCGTCCAGCTCCTCCTCTCCCAGACCCCCCGCCGCCTGAAACACCCGGTTGGCCAGCCGGCTGAAGGAGAGCACCTCGGCATACAGGCTCGCCGGGGGGCCGCCCGCCCGGCACAGGGCCCGCTCGGCCTCGTGGGACTGCTGCTCCGGCACCAGAAGCACCTGGGGCCATTCGCTCCCCGCTTGACACAGTCTGGTCAGCACCGCGGTGGTCTTGCCCGACCCCGCCCGGCCCAATATCAGCTTCAGCATGGCTCTCCCCCTCTCCCTTTGTCTCGCCTGCCCATTTTACCACATTTCCCGGGGAAAGAAAAGGACCGGTTCTCCCGTGGAAAACCGGCCCTCCGCAGCGGGCTTGCTCCGCCCACAAAACCGCAGAGAGCCGCGTCCTGCGACGCGGCTCTCGGAAAGCATCAGTTGGGGTTGACGGTGTAGTTGGGCGCCTCTTTGGTGATGTAGATGTCGTGGGGGTGAGACTCCCGCAGGCCCGCGGCCGTGATCTGCATGAACTGGGCCTTGCTCTGCAGCTCCTCCACCGTGTGGCAGCCGGTATAGCCCATACCGGCCCGCAGGCCGCCCATGAGCTGATAGACCGTCTCGCCCACCAGTCCCTTGTAGGGCACCCGGCCCTCCACTCCTTCGGGCACCAGCTTCTTGTTGTTCTGCTGGAAATAACGGTCCCGGGAGCCGTTGTTCATGGCCGCCAGGGAGCCCATGCCCCGATAGACCTTGAACTGCCGGCCCTGGAACACCTCGGTGTCGCCGGGGGACTCCTCGCAGCCGGCCAGCAGGGAGCCCAGCATGACCACGCTGGCGCCGGCGGCCAGAGCCTTGGTGATGTCGCCGGAGTACTTGATGCCGCCGTCGGCGATGACGGGCACACCGTACTTGGTGGCCATGCAGGCGGCGTCATAGACGGCGGTGATCTGGGGCACGCCGATGCCGGCCACCACGCGGGTGGTGCAGATGGAGCCGGGGCCGATGCCGATCTTCACGCAGTCCGCCCCCGCCTCGATCAGGGCCTTCGTCCCCTCGGCGGTGGCCACGTTGCCGGCGATCAGCTGCACGTCGGGGTACAGAGACTTGATGCGCATGACGCAGTTGAGGATGTTCTGGGTGTGGCCGTGGGCGGAGTCCAGAGCCAGCACGTCGGCCCCCGCCTCCACCAGAGCGGCCACCCGGTCCAGCACGTCGGCGGTGACGCCGATGGCGGCGCCCACCAGCAGACGGCCCTTCTCGTCCCGGGCGGAGTTGGGATAGACCTCGGCCTTCTCGATGTCCTTGATGGTGATCAGGCCCTTCAGGCGGAACTCCTTGTCCACAATGGGCAGCTTCTCGATCTTATGCCTGCGCAGGATCTCCTTGGCCTCGGACAGAGTGGTCCCCTCGGGGGCGGTGACCAGATTCTCCTTGGTCATCACGTTGTCGATGAGCTGGTTCATGTCGGTCTCGAACTTCATATCCCGGTTGGTGATGATGCCGATGAGCCGGCCGTTGTCGCAGATGGGCACGCCGGAGATGCGGTACTTGGCCATCAGCTCGTCCGCCTCGGCCAGGGTGTGGCCGGGACCCAGCCAGAAGGGGTTGGTGATGACTCCGTTCTCCGAGCGCTTGACCATGTCCACCTGCTCGGCCTGCTGGCTGAT
>CALWVX010000024.1 GCA_944385065.1 uncultured Oscillospiraceae bacterium
ACGTCGGCGGCCTTGGTGAAGATGCCCCCGCCCACCCGGGCGAACAGGGCCATGAAGGAGGCGCCCATGCCGAACATGACCATGGTCTGGGCGATCTGGGCGGCCTCAAAGCGGGCGATGTACTTCAGAATGTGGAACCAGACCGAGATGTCCAGCAGGCCCAGGCCCACCACGGTGAAGCCCATGACCGCGCCGGAGGAGAAGGCCACGTTCAGCCCCTTGTTCAGGCTCTCGCTGGCCGCCTGGGCGGTGCGGGCGTTGGCCAGGGTGGCGATCTTCATTCCCACAAAGCCCGCCAGGGCGGAGTAAATTCCGCCGGTGAGGAAGGCGAAGGGAATGAACCAGTTGTCCAGCAGTCCCCGCCAGGCCAGAACCAGCAGAACGAGAAACACCACGAAAAAGACCTTGGCCACCGTGGTGTACTGGTGCTTCAAATAGGCGTTGGCCCCCTCCCGGATGGCGGAGGCGATTTTCCGCATGGTGTCGCTGCCCTCAGGGAACGACCGGACCCTGCGGCTCTGGAACCAGGCGAAGAGGATCGCAGCTGCAGCCCCCGCCAGTCCAATCCAGAAAAAATTGTCCAATTTCATCCACTCCTTTAAGATATTTGGTGGAAGCCCGGGAGGCTTCCACCAGATGCGATAGGTCAATTGTACCATATTGCGGAGAAAATGCAAGAAATTTTTGTCAAAATTTCCAGCCGCCCTCCGTCGGCGGCATGGGAGCGGGCGGGAGGGGTGAAAAAACAGGCCCGGAGCGCGGCGGCTCCGGGCCTGTGAGATCGCTATGGGGAGGGTGTCAGCTCCGCCTTGATCAGGAGCATCATGGGGCGGCGCAGCTCGTCCGCCATGCCGGGGAGGGACCGCATCTCCTCCGGCGGCTCGGCCTCCACCACCGCCCGCAGCTGAAAGCCGCAGGACAGCAGCCCCATGAGAATCTGGGTCAGGGTGTGGTGCTGCTTGACCACCTCGCACCCCAGAAAGCGGGTGGTGCGGGGGCCGGGGGAAAAGTAGCGGTCCACCGGCCAGTACAGGGGGGCGCCGTCTTTGTCGTAGATCCAGTCCTGTCCCACGCCGGCGGTAAAGACCGGGTGCTCGATGTTCATCAGGAACACGCCGCCCGGGGTCAGGGTGCGGGCTGTCTTCTGAAAAACCTGATCCAGGTCCGCCAGATAGTGCAGGGCCAGATTGGAGATCACGCAGTCCCAGGACCGGGCCGGGTACTCGTAGTCGTCGATCCCGCAGACGCGGTACTCAATCCGGTCGTGGGGGTTCCGGCGGTGGGCCTCTTCGATCATGCGCCGGCTCAGGTCAATTCCCAGCACCCGGCGGGCCCCCTGCTCCGCCGCGTACCGGCAGTGCCACCCGTAGCCGCAGCCCAGGTCCAGCACCCGTTTTCCCTTCAGGGGAGGAAAGAGGGGGCGCAGCTGACTCCACTCCCCCGCCGCCTGAAGGCCGTCCCGGCTCCGGGGCATCCGGGCGTAGGCCTGAAAGAATTCCGCCCGGTCGTATTTCGATTCCATGGATTTCAACCTCCGTTCCGGTCTGACAATGGGCCCCGCGCGTCAGGAGCGGCGCCAGGTGGAAGGGGCCAGGAGAATCAGGATGGGGAAAATTTCCAGACGGCCGGCGATCATGCACACGGAGAGGACCAGCTTGGACAGGGGGGAGAAGGCGGCAAAGCTGCCCACCGGCCCGATCTCCTGCAGGCCGGGGCCCACGTTGCTCAGGCAGGTGAGGGCGGCGGAGAAGGAGACCGAGAAGGACACGTCGTCCAGAGAGACGATCAGGCCGCCCCCCAGCAGGATCAGGAAATAGCAGCCGATGAAGACCAGCACCGAGCGCAGGGTCTCCTCGGGGATCACCTTGCCGTCCAGCTTGACCACCTCCACCAGCCGGGGGTGGGAGATCTGGCGGATCTCCCGGCGGATGGAGCGCAGCAGGAGGAGCACCCGGGAGCTCTTGATGCCGCCGCCGGTGGAGCCGGCACAGGCCCCCATGAACATGAGCAGGATCAGGATAAACTGGGCCAGCTGGGGCCACAGCACATAGTCCGCCGTGGCAAAGCCGGTGGTGGAGACGATGGAGGACACCTGGAAGAAGGCGTAGCGCAGGCTCCGGAGCAGGTCCCCGTACACGGGGAGGGCGGCGGCGGTGACGCCCACCGTGGCCAGAGCCACCACCAGCAGGAAGAAGCGCAGCTCGTCGCTTTTCAGGGCCTCCCGGACCCGGCGCTGGAGGATCAGGAAGTACAGGCTGAAGTTGATGGAGAACAGCAGCATGAACACTGAGATGATGAGGTCGATCACGGCGCTGTCATAGGCGCCCACGCTGGCGGCCCGGTTGGAGAAGCCGCCGGTGCCCGCGGTGGAGAAGGCGTGGACCAGGGCGTCGTACCAGGGCATGCCCGCCAGCTTCAGCAGGACCACTTCCACCGCCGTCATGGCGCAGTAGATGCTGTAGAGAATCTTGGAAGACTGGGACTGCTTGGGCGCCAGCTTGGAGAACACCGGCCCGGGGCTCTCCGCCTGGGCCAGGTACTGGGAGCGCACCCCCATGGAGGGGAGCAGGGCGGTGGCCAGCACCAGCACTCCCATGCCGCCCAGCCAGTGGGTGAAGGCCCGCCACAGGAGAATGCCGTTGGGCAGGGACTCGATGTCGGTGAGGATGGTGGCCCCGGTGGTGGTGAAGCCGGAGCTGGACTCAAAGATGCAGTCCACAAAGGTGTTGAACCCGCCCCCGCCGTTGAAGAAGAAGGGCAGGCCGCCGGCCACGCCGATAAACAGCCAGATCAGGCCCACGGCGGCGAAGCCCTCCCGGAAGGAGAAATGCTTTTCCGCGGGCAGAAATGACAGCGGCAGGCTGACGCACAGGATGATCCCCATGCTGTACAGAAAGGGGAGGGGGTCCTCCCGGTAGATCAGCGCGCAGAGCAGGGGCAGAGTCATGGAGGCCGCCACCACCAGGGATACGCGGCCCAGAATTTTCAGGACAAATTTCCAGTTCATAATCAGATCTCCCGATCAAGAAACAGAATCGGCGGGTCAGATGTGCCGCCAGGCGGATGGGGTGAGCAGGATCAGAATGGGGAAGATCTCCAGACGGCCGATCACCATGCACGCGGACATGACCAGCTTGGACAGGGGGGACAGGGCGGAGAAGTTGCCCGTGGGTCCCACCAGCTCCAGGCCGGGCCCCACGTTGCTCAGACTGGCCAGGGCGGAGGAGAAGGAGATGGAGAAGGAGTATCCGTCCAGAGAGATGATCAGCCCCGCGCCGCACAAAATCAGCATGTAACAGCCCAGAAACACCAGCACGGTGCGCACGGCCCGGTCTTCCACCACCCGGCCGTCCAGCCGGATGACCTCCACCGCCTTGGGGTGGACCAGCCGGTGCAGTTCCCGGCGCAGGGCGCGCAGCAGGATCAGCACCCGGGCGCACTTGATGCCGCCGCCGGTGGAGTTGGAGCAGGAGCCGCAGAACATAAGCAGCACCAGGACCATCTGGGAGAAGTGGGGCCAGAGGGCGTAGTCCTCGGTGAAAAAGCCGCTGGTGGAGATGACGGACGTCACATGGAAGAAGGCATAGCGCAGCGACTCCAGCACGCCCTGGTGATAGACCGGATCCAGATCCCAGGCGATGAGCACGGTGGCCAGCGTTACCACCAGCAGGAAGAAGCGCAGTTCCTCGCTCTTCCAGATCTCCCGGAAGCGGCGGCACAGGGCCAGATAGAACAGGCCGAAGTTCAGGGAGAACAGCAGGGTGAACACCGAGACGATCAGGTCCACCGCCGGGTCCGCGTAGAAGGCAAAGCTGGCGTTCTTGCTGGAGAAGCCCCCGGTGCCCGCAATGGAGAAGGCGTGGACCGCCGCGTCGTACAGGGGCAGTCCGGCGGCGCACAGCAGGACGATGACCAGAAGAGTCATGGCACAGTAGATGCCGTACAGAATTTTGGAGGTCCTGGGCTGCCGGGGGACCAGCTTCAGCACGAAGGGACCGGGGGTTTCGGCCCGGGCCAGATGCTGGGACTGCCCGCTCAGGGAGGGGAGGACCGCCGTGGCCAGGATCAGCACCCCCATGCCGCCCAGCCAGTGGGAGAAGCACCGCCAGAACTGGATGCCCCGGGGCAGGGCCTCCACATCGGTCAGGATGGTGGCCCCGGTGGTGGTGAAGCCGGAGAAGGACTCAAAAATGCAGTCCACAAAGGAGGGGAAGGCCCCCGAGAAGTAGAAGGGGAGGGCCCCCGCGGTGCCGGTGAGCAGCCAGATCAGGCCGACGGTGCAGAACCCCTCCCGGGCGAAAAAGGACTGTTTGGCGGGCAGAGCCGACAGCACAGCGCCCAGAATGGCCAGAATGGCCATGGTGTACAGAAAGGGGAGGGGGGATTCGCCGTAAATCAGGGCGACGGCCAGGGGGAAAAGCAGCGTGAGCGTCTCGATCAGCATGACCCGGCCGACCACGTTCAGCACCAGACGCAGGTTCATAAAGCGGTGCTCCCCGGGGCGGGGAAGGGAAACTCGTCCTCATAGATGTCGTTCAGGTCCAGAATGCCGCTCTCCCGGGCGATGATGATGACCCGGTCGTTTTCCATCAGGCAGGTGGAGCCCTCGGGGATGATGATCTCCTTTCCCCGGACGATGACGGCCAGCAGGATGCCGCTGCGCAGCTGCAGGTCCTTCAGGGGGACGCCCAGATGCCGGGTGCTGGGGCCCACGGTGAAGTCCATGGCCTCGGCGTTGCCGTCGGCGATGCGGTGCAGGGAGTTCATGACGCTCCCCTGGGAGTTCTGCAGGCCGCGCACCACATGCAGAATGTGGGAGGCGGTGATGAACTTGGGGGAGACAATGCTGTCCAGCCCCAGCGAGCGGACGATGCCGGCGTAGTTCTGCCGGGTGCACTTGGTGATGACCTTGGACAGGCCCAGCTGCATGGCGTACAGGGAGATGATCAGGTTGTCCTCGTCCCGGTCGGTGAGGGCCACAAAGGCGTCATAGCTGGCCAGATTCTCCGACTCCAGCAGGTCGGAGTCGGTGCCGTCGGCGCAGATGACGATGGCCCTGGGGAACTTTTCGCTGATCATGCGGCAGCGGGCCTCGTCCCGCTCCACGATTTTCAGGTGCATGCCCAGCTTGTCCAGAATGTGGGCCAGGTACAGCGAGACCTTGCCGCCCCCCACCAGGAAGACCTTTTTCGCCGTGGGGGCGTAGCGGCCCAGCAGCACAAAAAAACGGTCCAGAGCGGCGGGCTGCCCCACCACATACATCTGATCGCCCGCCTTGGGGACAAAGGCGCCGTTGGGAATAAAGACGGTCCCGTCCCGGTCGGCGGCGCAGAACAGCAGCGGCATGCTCTTGATCTGGGAGGAGAGCTCCCGCAGGGGTTTGTCCGCCAGAAAATCCCCCTCCTGGAGCCGGAAGCCGATCAGCTCCACCCGGCCGCGGCAGAAGCTCTCAATGTTGGCGGCGGCGGGGAAGCGCAGCAGGCGGGAGATCTCCACCGCGGTGGCGTTCTCCGGGTTGATCACCATGTCGATGTTCAGATTGCGGCGCAGGTCGGCCAGACTGCTGATGTACTCCGGATTCCGGATGCGGGCGATGGTGTGCCGGGTGCCCAGGTTCTTGGCCAGCAGGCAGCAGACCATGTTCACCTCGTCCGAGCTGGCGGCGGCCACCAGCAGGTCGGCCTCGTCCGCGCCCGCCTGGCGCAGGTCCTGTACGGAGGAGCCGCTGCCCCGGACCGTCATCACGTCCATCTGGTCGCCGGCCCGCTGGAGCGTCTCCTCGTTCTGATCCATGATGGTGATGTTGTGTTTCTCCCGGACCAGCTGTTCCGCCAGAGAGAATCCAACCTTTCCGCAGCCTACAATGATAATATTCATGGCGCAGGTATTCCTTTCCTTCCTTCACAATTTGGAAGCCCGATTTCTTTGTTGCGCCTCCGCCCGCCCGGGGCGGGAGCACAAGGAAGACTTCGGGCGCGGGAAGCTGTGGGAAAGACAGCCGGGCGGGTCAGATGGTCCACTCCCCGTGGACAATCCCCACCAGATACCAGCCGTCCTCCTCCCCCTGAAAGACCAGCTTCAGGGAGGACCAGTCCAGGCCGTTGTTCACCGGGTCGGCGCTGGGATGGCAGAAATCCACGAAGCGGCAGCCCTCATAGGCCTCGGCCAGATTTTCCAGGGCGTTGCCGCCGGTGATCACCCGGTCGATTCCGATTTCCGGGGCCTTGGTATAGTCCGCGTCCCACACATACCGGTCCAGATACTGGGCCATGGTCATCTGGATGGGCTCGCCCCGGCCGTCCTCCAGTCCCCAGGTATAGGTGGCGGGGTCCTGTTCCAGATTGCGGATCTGGTCGGCGGTGAAGGTCAGGTCGGTCTCGAAGTCCACGGTGGAGTATGGGGTGAAGGTCACCCCCCGCTGGGGGTGGACATAGGAGGCCAGGGCGGCAAAGTCCCGGCGGGCGATGGCGTCGCACACCTCGCAGGCGGCCTGAAGCAGGGCGAAGTGATCCGTCTGATCCAGGGCGGGTTCCTCCGCGCTGCTGCCGGAGGAGGAGCCGGAGGGCTCCAGCGGGGCGGGAAGGGTGACAGCCCCGGCCTCATCAGGCGGGGCGGGAAGCAGGTCGATAGGAAGCAAAACGCCCAGCAGCAGGCCGAAGGCCGTGCACAGGGCGCAGGCAAACAACAGAGGCCACTTCATACAGACACCTCCTGTCAAAACAATCGCTGTGGGGAAAAGCACTCAACATTATACAATAAGCCGCCGTAAGATGCAAGATGCAGGGCGTAAAGATCTCGGAAAGGAAAAAGAAGGAAGAGGGGGCCGGCCGCCCTTGCGGGCTTCGGCGGGCCGTGATACAATGGCGGTACGGAACAAGGCGGCGGGGCCGCAGTCTGAAAACAGGGGGAATGTTCCATGAATGAGCAGGAGCGGACGCGTCAGTACCACATCCAGTGCGCCCGGGGGGACGTGGGGGGCTACTGCATCCTTCCCGGGGACCCGGGCCGGTGCGAGGCCATCGCCCAATGGTTTGACGGGGCGGTCCATGTGGGCACCAACCGGGAGTATGTGACCTGGACCGGGAAGCTGCTGGGGGAAAAGGTCAGCGTGGTGTCCACGGGGATCGGCGGGCCCTCGGCGGCCATCGCCATGGAGGAGCTGGCCAATCTTGGGGTGCACACCTTTGTGCGGGTGGGCACCTGCGGGGGAATCGACCTGTCCGTCCAGAGCGGCGACGTGGTGGTGGCCACCGGCGCGGTGCGCATGGAGGGGACCAGCCGGGAGTACGCCCCCATCGAGTGGCCCGCCGTCCCCGACTTTCAGGTGACCCAGGCCCTGGTGCAGGCCTGCGGGAAGCTGGGCTTCTCCTGGCACGCGGGGGTGGTCCAGTGCAAGGACTCCTTCTACGGGCAGCACTCGCCGGGGCGGATGCCGGTGTCCTATGAGCTGGAGCAGAAGTGGGAGGCGTGGAAGCGGCTGGGGGTGCTGGCCAGCGAGATGGAGTCGGCCGCCCTGTTCGCCGTGGCCGCCGCCCGCCGGGTGCGGTGCGGCTCGGTCTTCCATGTGATCTGGAATCAGGAGCGGGAGGCCGCCGGCCTGGACCAGAAGGAGTCCCACGACACCTCCTCCGCCATTCAGGCGGGGGTGGAGGCCCTGAAAATTTTGATCCGGCAGGACCGGGAAAAGAACTGAAGCCCTTCCCCGCCCGCCTGGGCGGGGAAGTTTTTCTTCAAAAAATTATATGGGATTTTAGATTATCTTTTTAGAAGTTCTTGAATGTCGGTATAGCCCGTGTTTCCGGGCTTTTCCGGCATTTTTGATATTGTTAGATACTTACAAATGTTCTTATTACCTCTCACCATTTCCCCCTCAAAAGTAGTAAATGGAGTAGTAAAACCGGCCTTGTGTCAGGCTGCCAGCCGTTCCATTTCTGCCCTTGCGGAATCGAATGTGGCGTGTGCATAATAGTTCAGCGTCATGGTGATATTGGAATGTCCCATAATGTACTGCAAGGCTTTGGGGTTCATTCCCGCATTGGCTAACCGGGTGCAGAATGTATGACGCATAGCATGGGGCGTCGTCGTTTTCGGCAACGCTTCTTCATGGCTCTTGTTGTACTTCTTCACAAGCCTGCCAAACATCCCGCCATAATCTACCGCCGTCATGGGATAGCCGTTCTGTTTGAGAAACAGGAAATTGGCATACCCGTCAATAATGAACGGCTTTGCACCTTTGCGGTTTTTTATCACTCGCTGGAACGCCTGATACACTTCCTCATTCATGGGGATTTTTCTGACGCCGCTTTGGGTCTTGGGTTCGTCAATATAGTAACCGACGCCGGTATTTCTCAAAAGCTGGTGGCTCACGATGATTACCCGGTTTTCAAAATCCAAATCTTTGTCCGTCAGTCCGCACAGTTCCGAAATGCGAAGCCCTGTCCCCAGCAGAATAACGATTGCGTCATAATGCTTTTGGTAAACCTTATCACCTTGAATAAAGGACAGAAAACTTTCTTCCTGTGCTGGTGTAAGAGGCACCTTTGGTTCCGTATCGTCGTCCAGAACGTCACTAAGCTGGAAGTCAAACGGGTTTTTTCGGATGCAATCGTCCTGTATGGCGGTGTAAAAAGCCGCTTTCAGGGAACGCTTGTCGTTATTGATGGTCTTATAAGAAAGGCCCTTTTCTTTCATCCGAAGCGCCCATTCCTTTGCGTCGGACAGCTTCACACTGTCAATCGGGCAGCTCCCCAGCCGATCTTGTTCCAGAATACGCATCAGCCGTTCCCGGCCCAGTTTGGTGTTGTGCTTCACATTGCCCCGGTGCCTGATCTGCTTGGCGTAGAGCTGGCAGACGGTCATTTTCTTGCCGATGGTGTCTATCCCGTCGTCAAGGTCTTTCTGGATTTCTTTCTCCTTTTCCCGGAGTGAAATATCCTCCCGTTTACCTGCCGGGGTCTTATCCGTAGGCACTAACTTCCATGAGTAAACAAACTGCGGTTTTCCAAAGGTATCAACATATTTGTAAGCATATCGTCCGTCTTTTCTCTGGCTCTCTCCAGACCGCAAAACGCGATTTTTGCTGTCTCGTCTTTTTTCTGACATCTCGTCATGCTCCTTTCCATGACGGAAAGAGCCGCATATATGCTTATAAATTATTATAACATATCTGCGGCCCTTTTTCACTATTAGATTGTGTCCAAAGTGTCAATTATTTTCTCAAACTGCTTGCGTTTGATCTGGATGCGGTTGCCATTCATAATGACCCAGCCAGAGGCCGGATTTTCCTCGGCCAGCTTACGCAATTTGTTTTCTCCGATACGGAAATATTTAGACGCTTCCTCAATCGTCAGCGTGTATTTTTCCCAAATAGGCACATCATGGTTCATAATGCAGCCCCCTTTCACAAATTCAAAGGTTTGTGTGATTTAGGGGCATAGACGGACGGCTGCTGGCACAGCTCCACGGGACTTTCACCCCCGCGTGGTTCTCACGCGGCCCTACCCATTGCCTGCGACGCTTTTAACGCTCGGACTGTGGCTATAAGGGAGTATCATAGTCCTGCCTGTACGTCGTCGCCCGCAAGCCGCCACGCTCACATTGCGGCGTGGTGTTCCTCGCTCCGCTTTTCCCGTAGGGAAAAGTATCATGGCGCACCAGCCGTCCGGCTCGGCACAGACAGAATGTGTCCGTATGCCCTATGATGCGCCGCCGTTATCTTGCGGGCATATTTATCAAGGTGCGATCAGGCCACCGGGAAAACACCGAAACGGGGAAAGGGTAAGCCGTTTCATGCTGCCGGGGCCGGTTCGTCAGTTCGTGACGATAGCGTGGATGAGCTTGATTTCCAGACGGCGCTTCATGGCCTCGTCCAGACACACATGCGGATAGCCGTTTTCGTCATAGAGCGTCCGGGTACACAGCTTGTTCATGTAACCGCTGTAATACTGCAAAACGCGCTCTACGGCTCCGGCATCCCCAGCGCGGGCGGCCTCGATCACCGAAAGGGGCAAAAGCTCAATGCCCTTGTAGTTCGGGTTCTTCATCCGCGTCTAACCTCCCTTCGGCATCAACGCCTTTAGCTGTTTCCGCAGCTCCGATAAGGTATTTGTCCTGTGCCGCTGAACGGCACTCCGGGACATTCCCACAAGGCCGCCGATCTCACCATCTGCCATATCCAGAACACAGTGCAGGATTAAAATACTCTGCTCCATGCTGGGCAGCGCGGCAAAGGCTTCGGCAACAAGCTCATTGTTGATATGTAGGTCATAGCCATGCGACGAAAACGTAAAGCTGTCGCTGGGGTAGTGATCTACTGTACAGAGCTTGTCCAAATCTGCCTGTGACAAAGAGCTTAGTGACACTTCACGGTCACGGCGGCGCTTCATTTCAGCCAAGTAGCTTTTGGCCTCGTTACGCAGTACCGTCTTGCAGAAAGCGTCATAGCGGTTCCGCGTATCAAAGTCATTGCGGGGGATAGCATCCATCTTCTCACCCCCTTTCTGTGGGGGACTTAGGTGGTTCTCTCCCTTTCCGCTAACAAGACTTTGACAAGGCCGCCAGCTACCCGCTAAATACCTCCTTTTTGAAAATTTCTCAAAAAATTTTTTTGGGGACAGCCGGGCCGCAAAAGACGACAAAAATCGCCCGGCAGGTCGCAAACCTACCGGGCGAGAAAATGCTTTGCTATGCTGCTGATTTACATGGTATAGTACATACTCATAACCGGAATAGCCCTGTGGAGGGGCAAGGCTTTTTTTGAGTGGTGGAAGTGGATTAGAGCATGGCAATAGCAAAACAGCATAGCGGCATCCTCCTATGGGCCGCCACACCTTTTGCTGCCAGAAAAGAACGGCGGCCTTGATTTCTCAAAACCGCCGCCAGCAAAATACAAAATGGGCGTGGGAAAGGTCTGCCCAACAGCGGTTTTTTTCTTTTCTGCCGCTGGGCAGATTGAATACTATAATTTGCAATGTATTACAAAAGATGCTTTAACCACTTTCCAGTAAAAGATTGTCCATGACCAGCATAGATTTTATCAAATCCAAAATCTGATACAAAACCAATACTTTCATTATGAAACGGCAAAATTAAAATAGGTATCGGGGTATGGCTCATCAATCAACTTATAGTGCCACCATTCAAAGCGATAAGACTGAAATCCGCTGCTTTCCATGATTTTACGCAAGCATCTTCGATTTTGTGCCTCTGCATCCCCTATCCCTTTTGCTGTATGATGCGACCGTTCGTCCATAAAATCGAAGTTACTTCCCATTGAAACAAGTTCCCCTGTATCCAGGTGGTAGAGCGTAAGATCAATTGCGCTTCCACGGCTATGGCTGGATTGTGAGGCCACATAACCCTTTGTAATCAACTCGGCTCGCTCTATATTGGGGTAAAATTTTTCTTTTGTGAGATTGTCCTCCGGTTGCGCTGCCCAACGCAGGAAGCAGTCCACCGCAGTTCTTGGCCGATATCCATCCCATAAAAGCAAGCCATAGCCAAGCGCAGCCGCATGGATTTGTGCCTCGCGCAGAGCAAACGCCACGGCCTTTGTGCCGATGATGCGATTCACCTCATACCCATCCACCGGTTTTCCTGTGAAGTTATCCCATGTGGCGTACTTGGCATCCCAACGGACGCCATGCAACATTTCATCTAAAAACAAAAAACCATTTTCCATACTTATCACCTCTTTAACGCCAATGTAATCAGGCTGTCAATCAGTGCAGGAAGCGTGATTCCTGCGGCGGCCACCATACGTGGGTAGCGGCTGTACGATGTAAAACCGGGCATGGTATTGACCTCATTTAGAACGATGCCGCCATCCTCCTGCAAAAAAAGATCAACACGGGCAAGCCCTCTGCATCCAAGCACCCGATATACTTTCTTTGCCGTTTCCTGCACCCGATTTCGTTCCTCGACCGGAATGTCTGCGGGAACTGTAATCATCGCATTTTCTGAGCCTTTTTCCGGCTCGTTTTCCTGATGGATGCGGAAGATACCGTGGCTCAGCCGGATTTGATCCACTTCGCCGACAATCAAATCATCCTCGTTCCCCATGACCGCACACCCGACCTCACAGCCCGAAATCGCTTGCTCAATTAAGATTTTTCCATCATATTGTCCTGCCGCTTCTATCGCAGCGTTAAGTTCTTCCGTACCGTTTACTTTGGTTACGCCAAAGGACGAACCTGACCGTGCCGGCTTCACAAAGACAGGGTAGGTAAGCGCACCCGCCTCCGGCTTGTCACCTTTATCAATAATTTGAAATTCGGGAACGGCGATGCCCGCATTTTTTGTAAGAATGTAGGCCAGTGATTTGTCCATGCAAGCTGCGGAGCTTTGAATATCACAGCCCACATAGGGGATACCAGACAATACAAACAGCCCCTGTATCGCACCATCCTCCCCGCATTTGCCATGCAAAACCGGGAAAGCCACATCAATACGCCGTGTTTCGTATTCGCTTTCTTTCATGACAAGCAGCCCATGCGTTTTCCTATCCGGGGAGAGTATGGCGGGGAGACTGTCGGCTTCCCATTCCGTACATGGCTTCTTGCATAGCTTCCATACACCGTTTTTTGTAATTCCGATGTAGTGCGGATCGAATTTTTCCGTATCAATGTTCGCAGCAATTTCTATTGCGGATTTTACCGACACATCATGTTCCTCCGAGCAACCGCCGAAGATGATTGCGACTTTTATTCTATTCATGCTGTAAACTCCTTTCAAAATTGAGACAATTCCTGATTGTTTTTTCTGTAGTATCCTGCAGCACACGCTCAGTGTAGTACGCCGTATGGGGTGTGATGATCACATTCGGCATCCTTAAAAGCTGCGACAAAAAGGGATGGTCAAGCACTTTCTGCGAGCAATCGGTATATCGCAGTTATCCGAAATGATCTCGGCGGCGTCCTTGTAAATCGCTTTTAGCTGCGACTGGCTCTGCAAAATAATAGAGGCCGATATTTCACGGCTTCGAATGGTGGCAATGAGTTTATCGAAATTGGGTATTTGGCCAATGTTGGCAAATTCATCCAAAATCAGGCGTACATGGACAGGCAGCCGCCCGCCGTACACATCATCAGCCCGGTCACAAAGCAGGTTGATTAGCTGGCTTTGGAGCATAGCCAGAATGAAATTAAAGGTCGTGTCCGTATCGCTCATAATGAGATACAGCACCGTCTTTTCGTCCCCGATGGTGTCCAGCTCCATTTCGTCGTCCTCCATCAGCTCGCGTACCTCCCGGATGTCAAAGGGCGCAAGTCTGGCACCGCATGAAATCAGGATGGAAGAACGGGTCTTGCCTGCGGACAGCAGGAATTTCTTGTACTGGCGCACCGCAAAATGGTCGGGGTCTTTCTGCTCCAAACGCTCAAACATGAGATCGACGGGGCTTTGAAACTCCGGGTCGTCCTCGCGGGCTTCACTGGCGTTTATCATTTCCAGCAGCGTTGAGAAGTTCATTTCCTCCGCTGGGGCCTCGTACCAGATATAGCCGATCAGGGCCGAATAAAACAACCGTTCCGACTTCACCCAAAAATCCTCCGCTGACTTTTCCCCCTCGCCCTTGGTGTTGGAAATCAGGGTATTTACCAGCTTTAGCACGTCCTTTTCCGAATGGATGTAGACAAAGGGGTTGTACTTCATGGACTTGGAAAAGTTAATGGTATTCAGGATTTTAATGCGGTAGCCCGCCTGCTGGAACATCCTGCCGGTTTCCAGAACCAAAGTGCCTTTCGGATCTGTCACCACAAACGAAGTCGGATAGTCCGTGGTCGGAAAGCATTGCATCAGGTTGGGTTTCACGAAAAATCTCGTTTTCCCTGAACCGCTGCCACCGATCACCAGCACGTTTTTATTCCGCGCTGTCTTGGGGTCTTTGGGCCTGCCGGTCATGGTAAGCCGTTCCGTTTGGGTGAGCAGGATATTATTTTCAAACTTGGGGTCGATGTAAGGCGCTATGTCTTTGGCCGTCCCCCATGAAGCGTTTTGTCAAGTGCTTTTTTGAGTTATTGACGCAAATTCTTGTGAAAGTGCGAAAGTGCA
>CALWVX010000025.1 GCA_944385065.1 uncultured Oscillospiraceae bacterium
CTGCTGTCCATCACCCGGGTTCAGGACGGCTCCGTCCCCCTGCACAAGCAGCCCGAGATGCTGGAGGAGGTGGCGGGCGACGCGCTGCTGGCCACCAAACGTCACTTCCCGGACTGCACAATCCAGCTGGAGCTGCCGGATGACATTCTCTACCTTCCCATGGACCCCTTTCTGGTGAAGCAGGTCATTGTCAACCTGCTGGAAAACGCGGTGCGCCACTCGGGAGACCTGGACCACATCCGGCTCAGCCTGTTCCGCCAGGACGACTTCGCGGTGGTGGAAGTGCGGGACCGGGGCAGGGGACTGCCGCCCGACGTATGCCAGGCGGTGCAGACGGGTCAGCCGCTGCCCCATTCCCTGTCCGGAGACAGCACCCGGGGCATGGGCATCGGCCTGTCGGTCTGTCAGCGTATTATCAAGGCCCACGGCGGTTTCTTCGCCGCGGGAAACGATCCCAAGGGCGGGGCGGTCTTCCGCTTCGGCCTGCCTATGGAGGAGACTGACCATGAGTGAAAAACAGACGATCCTGGTTATCGAGGACGACCGCTCCATCAGCAACTTTATCTGCCGGGCCCTGGCCGCCAACGACTACAAGGCCATTCCCGCATTTCGCGGGAAGGAGGGGCTGTCCCTGTTTTTCTCCCACAGCCCCGACCTGATTCTTCTGGACCTGGGGCTGCCTGATATGGACGGTATGGACATCCTCGCCCAGCTGCAGGAACTGCCCCAGAGCGTACCTGTCATCATCATCTCCGCCCGGGACCGGGAAAATGAAAAAGTAAAAGCCCTGGATATGGGGGCGGACGACTATGTGGTCAAGCCCTTCGGGGTCTCCGAACTGCTGGCCCGCATCCGCTCCGCTCTGCGTCGGTCCGACCGCCTCAAGCTCAGTCAGGGCATCCAGCGGGACGTGTACCAGATCAAGGACCTGACGGTGGACCTGTCCAAGCACCAGGTGCTGCTGGGCGATGAAGAAATTCACTTCACCCAGAATGAGTTCAAAATCATTGAGCTGCTGGCCATCCACGCCGGCAAGGTGCTCACCTATGACTTCATTCTCAAGCATGTGTGGGGCCCCTATGGGGGGAGCGGCAACAACCAGATTCTCCGGGTCAACATGGCCAATATCCGCCGCAAGCTGAAGGAAAATCCCTCCGACCCCAAATACATTCACACCGAGCTGGGGATCGGGTACCGTATGCTGGACGACTGAGAAGTGAAACAGACGCGGCTCGCTCCTGGGAGCGCGCCGCGTCTTAACGTTTTCTTGATGCAGGTTTTTTCATCATTTACACCCGCTTTATTTTTATTTCTCTATAATAAAAATTGCAAGGGACCTTTTCCATGCACCCTTGCCCATCCCTCTCCGGGCCGGATCTTTTCACTTCCTCCGGGCCGGACCCAGACGGCGGAGGCGTAAGTCCCTTCTCTCCTGGACTCACACTCTCTCCCCTTCGCCGCCCCCTACTCAGCCTCCCCTCCGCCAAGGGGAGGTTATTTTTTTACCCCATTTCCCGCCTCAGCCGCTCCAGAGCCCGGCGCTCCAGGCGGGACACCTGCACCTGAGACACCCCCAGCACCCGGGCGACCACCGTCTGGGTCATGCCCCGCTGGTATCGGAGGGCCAGCACCTGGCGCTCCCGGTCCGGCAGGGAGGCCACTGCCGCGCGCAGCGTCAGCCGCTCCACCAGCTTCTCCTCCTCGTTTCCGCAGGTAAGAAGCCCCTCCAGCGTCAGATCCCCCTCCCCGGTCTGGGCCTGGAGCGATACCACCGGCTCGGCGGCAGTCTCGGCGGCGGCAATTTCCTCGGCGGTCAGTCCGGTGTCGGCAGCCAGCTCTGACAGCGTGGGCTCCCGCCCCAGATCTCCGGCCAGCCTGGCCCGGGCCGCCCGGACGCTGACTCCCCGCTCCTTCATGCCCCGGCTCACCTTCACCGGGCCGTCGTCCCGGAGAAAACGGCGGATCTCCCCTGCAATCTTGGGCACCGCGTAAGTGGAAAACTGCGTGCCGTACGCCGGATCAAAGCCCCGAACCGCTTTGAGAAAGCCCAGACAGCCCAGCTGATACAGGTCGTCCGGCTCCACTCCCCGGCCGTAAAAGCGGCGCACCACGCTCCAGATCAGGCCGTTGTTCTCCAGCAGCACCTGCTCACAGGCCCGGTCATCCCCCTCCCGGGCCGCCTGCAGAAGCGCCGGGTCGGACAGGGCGCCGCTCATCACCGCCCCGCCCGCCGGGCGATTTTTCGTCTCATGGTGACCGTGGTCCCCTTCCCCGGGGCAGAGCGCACCTTCAGCGTGTCCATAAAGCTCTCCATGATGGTGAACCCCATGCCGGAGCGCTCCTCACCTCCGGTGGTAAACAGGGGGGTGCGCGCCTGCTCCACGTCCGCGATCCCCACGCCCCGGTCCTTGACCACAATCTCCAGCACATGGTCCTCCCGCACCCGCAGCTTCATCGTCACGCTCCCCAGCGTATCCGGATAGGCGTGAACAATGGCGTTGGTCACCGCTTCGGACACGGCGGTCTTGATGTCGTTGATCTCCTCCAGCGTGGGGTCCAGCTGGGCGGCAAAGCAGGCCGCCGCCGCCCGGGCAAACCCCTCGTTGGCCGAGCGGCTGGGGAATTCCAGCGTCACTTGATTTTCCACTTTCATATGTATCGATTCCTTTCTGCTATGTGTCCGGTCCGCCGGGCTCAAAGCGGATCAGCCGCTCCAGGCCGGCGGCCTGAAATACCTTCCGCGCCTGGGGCGGGGCGCCCGCCACCCGCAGGCTCCCTCCCGCCTGGACCATCCGGCGCTGGGCCCGGAGCAGCACCGCAATGCCGGAGCTGTCCGTAAAAGTCAGCCCGCTCAGATCCAGGGTCAGCTCCCGAGGCCTGGACTCGTCAATCCGCCGGTCCAGCTCCTCCATCACCTCCCGGGCCCGGTGGTGGTCCAGCTCCCCGGACACCCGGGCGGTCAGCGCCCGGCCCTGTTCTCTGCAGGTCAGAGACATATCGCCCCTCCTCTTCTGTGATCATTCTTCCTCTCCATTATAGGTCCCCGTGGCGTCGAATCCGATCACATTTGGGGGGCAATTCATTTTTTCAGGCAAGCCCCCTCCCCGTCTCCGGCATTTCTTCCCGCGAAAGCGGGAAAAATTTTCCTGCAAAAGGGTCTTGACAAATGCGCCCTTCCGTTATACCATGTATATAGTATATATACAGTAAGCCTGAAATAACAGTTGAACGGGCGCGCGCCGGACCGTCGCGCAGGCCGGCAGCCTCCGCCCCGCCCGCTGTTAAAGGGAGAGAAACATGGACATCATTTTAAGCAATTCCAGCGGAAAGCCCATTTACGAACAGATCACCGACCAGGTCAAGGCCCAGATCCTGTCCGGCGCCCTGGCGGCGGGGGACGCCCTGCCCTCCATGCGGCTGCTGGCCAAAGAGCTGCGCATCTCGGTCATCACCACCAAGCGGGCGTATGAGGAACTGGAACGGGAGGGTTTTCTGGAAAACGTCCCGGGCAAGGGGTGCTTTGTGGCCCCTCAGAACCCGGAGCTGCTCCGGGAGGCCCAGCTGCGGAAGGTGGAGGAAAAACTGTCCCAGGCGGTGGAGGAGGCCCGAAAGGGGGCCTTCCCCCTGGAGGAGCTTCACCAGATGCTGGACATCTTATATAAGGGTGACGAATTATGACAAACGCCATTGAGATCCGGGACCTGTGCAAGTCCTATGGAGATTTTTCCCTTCGGCACATCAATCTGACGCTCCCCGGCGGCTCCATCATGGGACTGATCGGGGAAAACGGGGCGGGAAAAACCACCACCATCAAGTGTATTTTGAACCTCATCCACCGGGACGGGGGCGAAATCTCCCTTCTGGGCCACGACAACCTGCGGGAGGAGACGCTGGCCAAGCAGGACGTGGGCGTGGTGCTGGACGAGTGTTTTTTCCACGACTCCCTGCGCCCCCGGGACGTGGGCCGGATTCTGGCCCCGGTGTTCCAGAACTGGGATCACGAGCTCTACGGGGACTATCTGGACCAATTCCGTCTGCCGGCCAACAAGCTCATCAAGGAATTCTCCCGGGGCATGAAGATGAAGCTGTCCCTGGCCGCCGCCCTGGCCCACCACCCCCGGCTTCTGATCCTGGACGAGGCCACCGCCGGTCTGGACCCGTTGGTCCGGGACGAAATTCTGGACGAGTTCCTGGCCTTTATCCAGGACGAGGACCACGCCATCCTCATCTCCAGCCACATCACCTCCGATCTGGAGAAGGCGGCCGACTACATCACCTATCTCCACCAGGGTCAGATCGTCCTGTCCGAGTCCAAGGATGTGATTCTGGACAGCTACGGCCGGATGGCCTGCACCGCCGGGCAGCTGGAGCAGATCGACCGGGCTGATCTGCTTCGGGTCCGCAGAGGTTCCTTCGGCTGTGAGGGGCTGGTCTCCGACCGGGCCGCCTTTCGGCGGAAATATCCCGACCTGCTGGTGGAAAAAACCACGCTGGAAGACATCATGCTGTTTATTGGAAAGGGGGAAGCGGTATGACCGGATTGATTTTAAAGGATTTGCTGGTCATGCGCAAAACTGTCAGGTCCTATCTCATTTTCCTGCTGCTCTACGCCCTGCTGGCGGTGTTTGACATCTTTCCCCTGTCCACCGTCACCGCGGTGACCGAGCTTATCATCATGATGCTGCCTCTGTCCGCCTTCTCCTATGACGATCTGGCCAAGTGGGACCGGTACGCCGCCGCCCTTCCCCTGGGCCGCCGGACCCTGGTGGGCGCCCGGTACTGCTTTGCCCTCCTTATGGCGGCGGCGGCCACCCTGTTCTGCCTGCTTCTGTCCGTCCTGCTGTCCATCGTCCAGGGGGCCCTTCTGGCTGAGAGCATCGTCTCTCTGGCCGTCTGCCTGGGTTACGGGATACTCATCGCCGACATTCTGCTCCCCCTGTGCTACAAGCTGGGGGTGGAACGGGCTCGTCCCTATATGTATGTGGTGATCTTTGTTCCGGTGCTCCTCTTCTTCGGGGCCTATCAGCTGGGGCTGATCTCCTCCGGGACCTTCGCCGCCCTGGAGGCCCTGCCCGAGGCCGCCCTGCTGGCGGGTGTGGGGTTGGCCGCCCTGCTGCCCCTGCTGGGCATGGGGATCTCCTATTGGGTCTCCTGCCGGATCATGGAGGGCAAGGAGTTCTGAGATGAGAGCCTGCGCCTTTCTGGTCTGGTCGGCCTGCCTGCTGGCCGTGGCTCTGTCCGCCCTGCGCTTCGCCTTTGTGGCCACCGTCCCGGAGCGGGTGCTGGCTCTGGCGGTCCTGATCCTGGCCGGCGTCTTTGCCCTGCGAAACCAAAAATAAGCCCGCCCCCTGCGGGGCGGAGACAAAAAATCTTCCGCCGGTTCTGCCGGCGGAAGATTTTTTATGATTCAGACAGGAACTTCACCAGATTCCGGGTGATCCGCCCGGTCAGCCCCCAGACGGCGTGCTTCCCCCAGGGGTAAACGGGGACATTCTCCTTTCCCGGCTGCCAGCGGTAATCCTCCGGGATGCCCACCAGCTCGTTGGGAAAGCCCCGGGTCTCGGGAACCAGCTGATACTCGTACTCCAGGGGCGGGTGGTCTTTCAGGTGGGCCAGGGGGATCAGAAAGGTCTCCTCCACCTCGGCGGGATTGAGGCGCATGCGCGACACAGCCTCCTCCTCCACCACAGCCGCCACCGGCTGCATGAGGAAATTGGCCCGGTGGGCGATGAAATCCAGCCGCCCCAGCAGACGGATCCGCTCCGGCGGGATCCCCAGCTCCTCCCAGGTCTCCCGCAGCGCGCAGTCCTCGGGGCTCTCGCCCGCCTCCATCCGCCCGCCGGGAAAGCACACCTCGCCGGGCTGCCGCCGCATGGTCCGGGCCCGCACTTCATACAGCAGGGAGGGCTCTCCGTCCCGCTCCACCACAGGGACCAGCACCGCGTAGTACCGGGTGCAGTCCATCAGGCCCGGGGTCCGGGCCGACAGCTTTTGCTCCAGACGGTTCCAGTCCATTTTGTCACATCTTCTCCGGGGCGGAGACCCCCAGCAGGCCCAGGCCGTTGGCCAGGACGGCCCGCACCGTGTCGGCCAGCTTCAGCCGGGCGGACAGCAGGGCCGGCTCCTCCCCCTTGATGCGGCAGGCATTATAGAACCGATGGAAGTCCCCGGCCAGAGCCACCAGATAGCGGTTGATCCGGCTGGGATCATAGTCCCGGGCGGCCAGGTGGATTTCCTCCGGGAACTGGGCCAGACTCTTGACCAGGGCCAGTTCCTCCGGGGCGGACAGCAGTTCCGCGTCCACCGACGCGGCGGCGGGCACCTTTGCCCCGTCCTCTTCGGCCAGCCGGGACACCAGGGAACAGATGCGGGCGTGGGCGTACTGGACATAGTACACCGGGTTCTCGCTGTCCTCCCGCACAGCCAGATCCAGGTCGAAATCCAGGGGGGTGGTGGCGGCCCGGGAGTTGAAGAAATATCGGGCGGCGTCCACCGAAATCTCGTCCAGCAGATCGTGGAGGGCAATCGCCTTGCCCGAGCGCTTGGACATGCGCACCGGCTTGCCGTCCTGCATCAGGTTGACCAGCTGCATCAGCACGATGACCAGCCGGTGGGAGCCGTCCAGCCCCAGGCCGTCCAGGGCCGCCTGAAGGCGGGCCACATGGCCGTGGTGATCGGCCCCCCAGATGTTGATGGCCAGATCGAAGCCCCGCACCTCCAGCTTGTTGCGGTGATAGGCGATGTCGGCGGCGAAGTAGGTGTAGAAGCCGTTGGCCCGGCGCAGCACGTCGTCCTTCAGGTCCAGCTTGTCCACCTGCTCCTGACTTTTCCCCTCCCGCATGTACTTCTCTTTCAGAAGCTGGGTGGTGTTCAGCCACAGGGCCCCGTCCTTCTCATAGGTCCAGCCCTTTTCCGTCAGCAGCTCCACCGTCTGGGCCACATACCCGCTGTTGTGGAGAGAGGACTCGAAGAACCACTCGTCGTACTCAATGCCGTACTTGCGCAGGTCCTCCTTCATCTTGGGGATATTCACGGACAGGCCGTACTCGGCCATCCGGTCCAGCCGCTCCTCCTCGGGCAGATCCTTCCAGCTGTCTCCGTGCTGGGCATGGATGGCCCGGGCCAGCTCCTTGATGTCGTCCCCGTGGTAGCCCTCCTCGGGGAAGGGAACCTTCTCCTCCCCCAAAATCATCTGCATGTACCGGGCGTTGATGGACACGGCAAATTTGTGAATCTGATTGCCCGCGTCGTTGACGTAAAACTCCTTCCAGGTGTTCCAGCCGTCCCGCCGGAGCACGTTGGCCAGCGTGTCTCCCAGCACGCCGCCCCGGGCGTTGCCCATGTGCATGGGGCCGGTGGGGTTGGCGGAGACAAACTCCACCATCACCTTCCTGCCGCCCCCCTCGGTCCCGGAGCCGTAGTCCTCTCCCTGGGTCTCCACAGCGGAGAGCACCTCGCCGAACCACTTGGGCCCCAGGGTGAAGTTCAGAAAGCCGGGGCCGGCAATCTCTACCGCCCGGAAATAGCTGCCCTCCAGCTCCAGATGGTCCACAATGATCTGGGCAATCTGGCGCGGGGCCATGTGAAGCGCCTTGGCGCCAGCCATGGCAAAGGAGGAGGCGTAGTCCCCGTGGGACACATCCTTGGGAATCTCAATGGTGGCCTTTACCTGAGCTCCGGCGGGCAGCAGGCCGGTGGCCGCCGCCTTTTCATAGGCCGCCTGAGTCAGCTGGGAGACCTGCTCCTTGGCGGACTGGATCATGTTTGTCATCTTGCATCTCATCCTTTTATCTTAAATCGATCTCGTTTTGGTGATCCGCCTGCGGGCGGGACGGGGGATTGGGATATTTCGCCGCCTCTAGGGTGCCCTCGGCAGGGCGGGCGGCCACATGGGCCGCCCCTACGGCATATCCGGTCCGTCCATCCCCGTAGGGGGCGATGTCCCCATCGCCCCGAACAGTGCGTCCAAGATGCCCCGCCCTACATGGTCAAACTGCCGCCCTGATTCTCCGACACCTTGATCTGGAACACGTTCCGGCCGGCCAGGGCGTGGTCGATCTCGATGGCATAGTCGATCTCGATGTCGCCCCCCTGGTCGGTGAGGTCGGCCAGCAGGTGGCGGGTATTCACCCCGATGGCCATAGCGCCATAGGGTGTATTGTACATGGACAGATGGCGGCGTCCCTCCTGGAACACCATCTGGCTGGTGAACTCCCCCACCCGCATCAGGGTGACCTGTTCTCCCTCCACCTGGATGGTGGTCAGGGTGCCCTCCAGGCCTGTGAGCTCACTTTCCTGGTATGAGAGCGTATAGCTCTCCCCTACCCGGGCCAGTCGGCCCTCGGTCACCAGCTCGATCACATCCAGGTCGGCGTCCTCGTATTTTTGAATCCCCTTGATGGAGATGACCACGTCCTTTTCCATACGGTCCTCCCACACAGAACTGGGTTTTGCCTCAAAGGCGAACGCAAGGTATTATACAACAGCTCCCGCCCGTCTGTAAAGAGGCGCAGGGTATCCTTTGTCCCCTTTCCATGAGTTTTCCCGCAAAAATCAGAAAGTTTTCCCGTCTTTCTCCATTTGACAAATTTCCCGGGCCGGCTATAATAGTAGCTGCACAGGAAACCGCGTTCCGGGAGAGGAGGGCTTCTTGATGAACCTGGAATTAAGCAAAAAGCAATTTCGCCGTCTGATGGACCTGGTGTACATCGGCAACTGGATTTTGAACTCCACCCGGGGGGACCAGCGCTTCGCCGACTATGACGAGGTGGAGAGCCTGATCTTCGGCCGGGCCGCTCTGGAGGGCATGCCCGGGCTGGCCGAGCTGTACCAGGGGGAAATCGTCCCCTCCCGCGCCTTTGTGGAGGGCGGCATCCACGAGGCCATTGCCGAATATGAAAACAGCGTGTTTTTTGACATTCTGGCCGAGGATCTGGCCCGCCGGGATATGGACGACGCCCCCATCGACGAAAGCAACTATGCCGAGCTCACCAGCCGCATCGACGCCTATATCGCCGAGTTTGAGGAGCACGGCACCGACAATATCCTGGTGGACATTGACCACTGACCATCCCCGGAATCTTGAAATACCGCGCCGCCCCGCCCGTTGGGCGGGGCGGTTTTTTCACTCTTTCCGGGCGGCCAGAAACAGGTTTGGGGGCGCGGGATACAGATTTTCCCGCTCCAGCACCATGAAACCGGCGGCGGCAATGTCCCGCTCCAACTTCTTCCGGCTGTCAAAGGCCACATAGGGCATGGAGCCGGTGTGGCTTTTCCAGAACTTCCGGATTCCCACCCGGGTGATCCCCTCTCCCAGGCAGTCGGTGGCCGACAGGAAAATCCCTCCCGGCTTCAGCAGTTCCCGGATTCGCGCCAGCACCCGCGGCCGGTCCTCCACATACAGCAGCACGTTGAACGCGGTCACGCCGTCGAAGCTTCCCGCCTCCAGGCACGGATCAAACAGATCCGTCTGGGACAGCTCCACATTGGGCACGTCCGCCAGCCTGGCCCGGGCCTTCTCCACCATGCCGTCTGAAATGTCAATGGCCCGCACCCGGGACACATGGGGGGCGATGGCGGCGGTGGTCAGCCCGGTGCCGCAGGCAAACTCCAGCACCCGGTCCGACGGCTTCAAATAGCGCAGAGACAGCTCCACCGTGCGCGCATAGGCCTGGGCGTACTGTTCTCCCGAGCCCTCATCGTAATGGAGCGAGCGCATGTTCCAGAATTCCCGCGGGGTAATCATCCAATCGATCTCCCTTCTGTCCTTATCGTTTTCGAATGACAAAGGTCAGCGCAAACCAAACCGCCAGATACAGGGTAATGGAGGCTCCGGCGGAGGGGCTCAGGTAATAAGAGGTCATCAGGCCGGCAATTCCCGCCGCCACCGAGCCCAGAACCGCGGCCAGGTGATACTGGGCCATATTCCGGGCAATATTCCGGGCGGCGGCGGCTGGCAGCACCAGCAGAGAGTTGATCACCAGCAGGCCCACCCAGGTCATGGACAGCGTAACCACCACGGCGATGGCCACGGAAAACATGGTCTCCTGCCAGAACACCCGGATCCCCCGGCTGTCGGCCAGAGCGGGGTGGACGGACGAGAGCATCAGGTGGTTGAAGGAGAGCGCCCACAGCCCCAGGGCCAGCAGCAGAATCAGGGCCAGCACCCCGATCATGGCCGGCTCCACCGACAGCACGTCCCCGATCAGCAGATTGTTAAACCGGGTAAAAGAGCGGCCGTTCATGGTGGACAGGAAGATTCCCAGGGCCATGGCGGTGGAGGAGAACACCCCGATCACCGTGTCGCTGGCCAGGGCGGTGCGCCGGCGCACCAGATTGAACAGCAGGGCAAACACGATGGCGAAGATCACCGCCGCTCCCATGGGCTGATTCAGACCGCAGATGGCCCCGATGGCCATACCGGTAAAGGCCGAGTGGCCCAGGGCGTCTGAAAAGAAGGACATCCGGCTGTGGACCACCATGGTGGACAGCAGGCCGAACAGGGGGGTGATGACCAGCACGGCCAGCAGGGCGTTTTTCATGAAGTACATGTGGCCCGGCTGCGCCCAGTCGAAGGGCAGGACGGACAAAATGGCATACCAGAGTTCCATTACCGCTCCCCCTCTCTCCCCATACGCAGATGGAAGGTGTCGTAAAATTCCGGAGAGGAGAGCACCTCGTCCGGGGGCCCCGCCTTCAGCACCCGCCGGTTGAGCAGAATCACCTTGTCGGCAAACTGCCCCAGGGTGGCAAAGTCATGGGTGGACAAAAGGATGGACAGGTCGTACTGGGTGCGCAGCTCGTCCAGCATCTCCAGCAGCTGGTGCTCCCCCTCGATGTCCACGCCGGACAGAGGCTCGTCCAGAATCAGAATGTGGGGCACCGGCTCCAGCGCCAGGGCCAGCAGCACCCGCTGCAGCTGTCCGCCCGACAGGGCCCCCATGGCCCGGTCCAGCAGGTCCTCCCCGTGGACCCGGGACAGGCAGGCGGCCGCCCGCTCCCGGTATTTCCGGGGGATGGGCAGCCACACCGGCCACTTGGCAGTAGCGGCGGTGAAAAAGTCCAGTACCGACACCGGGTCCCCCCGGTCAAAGCTGGGGGATTGGGGCACATAGCCCACCAGCGGGCGGCTGCCCCCTGTCGCCGTCCCGTCGGCCAGCCGGATAGCCGGCCCCCCCGCTGGGGAGAAGGTGATGCTCCCCTTGTAGGAAATCTGCCCCAGGATGCTGCGGAACAGGGTGGACTTTCCCGCCCCGTTGGGACCGATGAGGGCGGTAATCTCTCCGCAGTGGAGGTGGAAAGACACGTCCTCCAGAATCTCGTCCCCCTCCAGGCGGACCGACAGACCCTCCAGCTTCAGGCAGCAGGCGCCGGCGCAGCCGGCGGTAAGCTTTCCGTGCTTCAGCTTTCTCATTGGAGCTCCTCCCCCGCAAAGCCGTTGACAATGGCGGCCACGTTGTCCTTCAGGCCGGTGTAATAGTCGTCGTACAGCGTCCCGTCCTCCGGGCCGTCCATGAGCATGGTCAGCTGGGCCACAGCGCAGCCGGTCTCCCGGGCGATGGCGTTGGCGGTGGCGTCGGAGCCGTTGACCTCGGTGAAAATCACCGGGATGTCCTTCTCCTGGACCAGCCGGGTGATCTCCACGATCTCCTTGGCGCTGGCCTCGCTGCCCGCCTCCTCCTCGATGACGGCCAGCAGGGGGAGGTCGTAGGCCTGGGCGAAGTACTGGAAGCCGTCGTGGAAGGTGATGAGGCCCGTGATCTCGGGCCCCTCGTCCCAATTGAGCAGCGCCTCCAGGTCCCCGTACCAGGAGTACAGGAAGGCGCCCGTGCGGGACAGGTTGGAGAGGTAGGTCCCCTCATAGTCCGGATCGGCCTGGACAAGGCCCCGGGCGATGTTCCCGGCCATTTCGGCGGCGTTGCGCGGGTCCATCCAGTAGTGGGGGTCCCAGTGGCCGTGGTCGTGGTCCTCGTCCCCCTCGGCGTGGTCGTGGGAGAGATTTTCCAGCAGCTCCACCCCCTCCGAGCAGTCGATCACCGCCGCGTCGGCGGAGGCCAGGGCGTCGGACATGAAGTCCTCCAGCCCCGCTCCGTTGAGGACCAGCAGGTCGGCCCCCTCAATCTTCTGCATGTCCCGGACGGACAGGGTATAGTCGTGCAGGCAGCTGACGCTCCCGGTGTCCAGCCGCTCCACCTCCACCCCCTCCACGCCCTGGATCACCTCCCGGGCCAGGAGATAGATCGGATAGGTGGTGGCCACCACGGAAAGGCGGGGCTCCTCCCCGCTCTCCGCCGGTTCAGGGGCGGCACAGCCGGCCGCAGCCAGCAGGACCGCGGTCAGCAAAATGGATAATACTCGCTTCATAGGGTCTCCTTTGTGTGAAAAATGGGAATTTCCTGGTCCTAGTATAGCGCAGCTGCCCCGATTTGTAAAGAAAACGATCAGCCCGGCCTACCCACGAAATTTTCTCCCCCGCCCTCGGTTTCTGTGATATAATAGCCGTGGAAGGCGCGTGAAACGCGGCCGCATATCCCGCGGGTCAGGCGACGCTTTTTTCATGTCACGCCCGCAAGAAAAGGGGGAAGGAAACATGCTGAAACCGGCCCGCTCCCGGCGGGAACTGATCCACCGGGTGGAGGAACTCGGTTTTCTGCCCCTGTTTGAAAACCCGGTCCCCGGCTTTTCCGCCCAGGCGCTCACCGCCGCCCAACCCTGGTGGAGCGGGGATCCGGACCGGGACCCCTGGTTCTGGCGGGAGGCCATCGCCCGGTCGGGCGAGGTGGCCTACGGCAAGTTCTTCGCCGGCAAGGCGGGCTTTCTCAGCCTGGAGTGGCTGCCCGTCTTTGCCAACTGGCGGCGGGAGGGCTATGACTTCGACGCCCGGTGGGACGACGGGCTGGCCCGCCTGCGGGACAAGAAGCTCATGGACTGCTTCGCCCGGACGCCGGAGTGGACCGGGGCCGAGCTGAAGCGGGCGGCGGGCTTCGGCCCGGGCGGGGAGAAGAACTTCGAGGGGGCGGTGACCGGCCTGCAGATGCGCACCTATCTGGTCATCCGGGACTTCCGGCAGAAGGTGAACCGCAGGGGGGAGGGCTACGGCCTGCCCGCCACGGTGTACGCCGCTCCGGAATCCGTCTGGGGCTATGAGGCGGTGACCGCCGCCTACCGGGAGGATCCGGCGGCCTGCCGGGCGCGGGTATACGCCCGGGCTCGGGAGCTCTTTCCCCGGGCCCGGGAGGAGGAACTGCGCCGGCTGCTGGGGTGACGGCGGCGGGGCGGCGCCGCCCTACGGCGGTGCACAAACGGACCCGTTTACAATCCATAGGGGCCGCCCCTGCAAATTCAGATGGACGGGGCGGTTGGCCGAAAACACCTCATCCGTCACGGCCTTTGGCCGTGCCACCCTGCCCTACCCCCTTTGTCTCGCTTCGCTCGACATTTCCCCCTGACAGGGGGAATCGGCCTAAAGGGGAAGGCTGGAGAGGCGCACCCCTAAAAGCCTTCCCCTTCAGGGGAAGGTGGCACGGCCGAAGGCCGTGACGGATGAGGTGTTCTCGTCCATCCGGTCCGTTCGCTAGGATTCGTAGGGCCGCCCCCACGTGGTCGCCCAATCAATCCCTCCGGTCGCTGCGGCCCAGCAGATAATCCGTGGTCACGCCATAAAAATCAGCCAGAGCCAGCAGAGTCTTAATGTTGGGCTCATTATCCTCACTCTCATAAAACTGATAGCCCCGGATGCTGATGCCCAGATATTCCGCCAATTCCTTTTGGCTCACCTTGCGCTCTCTGCGCAGCTGTCTCAGCCGTTCTCCAAACATTTTATTTTCCTCTTGACATGTATATTTCATTCGTGTTATAACATGTATAGAATATACATGTTAGGATGTGTTGCTGTGATGACCCCACTCATGGAGACGCTGTACCGCTATCTCGTCGAGACCAAACTGGACGCCTTTCTGCTCCAGTACCCGGA
>CALWVX010000026.1 GCA_944385065.1 uncultured Oscillospiraceae bacterium
GCCGAGTATGCCCAGCTGGTGTGCTCCCTGATGGTGTGACCGACAAACCGGGAGGCCCGTGCCGACGGCGCGGGCCTCCCGGTCTGTTTCCCGGCAAGCCGCCCCTTGCAAAAAAGGGAGAAAAGGAATACAATAAGGGGGAAATATCCGGCCCGCGCGCGGGCCAGAGGGAGGAACCCAATATGATCGCTATCGCTTCTGACCACGGCGGGTATCAGCTGAAAGAGCATATCAAAGCTTACCTGGCCGCCAAGGGGGTCACCTGCCAGGACTTCGGCACCGACAGCACCGACAGCTGCGACTACCCCATCTTCGGCAAGGCGGCCGCCCAGGCTGTGGCCTCCGGCCAGTGTGAAAAGGGAATTGTCATCTGCACAACCGGCATTGGAATTTCCATCTCCGCCAACAAGGTGAAGGGCATCCGCTGCGCCCTGTGCGGCGACGTCCTCTCCGCCGAGATGACCCGGCGGCATAATGACGCCAATATGCTGGCCATGGGGGCCGGCATGGTGGGCCGGCTCCAGGCCGAGCGCATTGTGGACACCTTCCTGAACACCCCCTTCGAGGGTGGGCGCCATCAGCGCCGGGTGGACCTGATGATGGCCATTGAATCGGAGCAGTAATCTCCCCGAAAGCAGAAAGCCCCGCCTGCGGAGGTCCGCAGGCGGGGCTTTTTCTCATGGGAGCCGCTCCCCGGCGCTCAGCCCGGGGCGACGCTGCGAATGTAAGAGATGGTGAAGTCTCCCCGGCCCAGGTTGTCCTGAACCTGGAAATAGGCCTCCAGATCGTTGAAATGCCACCACTCAGAGGCCAGCGGCGTCAGCCCCGCGCCGGTGCAGTAGCGCTGGAGTCCTCTGGCCGGCTCACTGGCTGCCATGGAGGCGGACAGCTCCGCCTTCTGCCAGGCGGTGCTGGAAAAGATGGCCACCGGGGCGGTGAAGGTGGCCGCCGCCTGACTGAGCTCATGGATGGGAGTGGGCATCTTGTACTGCTCAAAGGTGATGATCCGAACGTGCCGATAGCCGTTGGTGTACTTTTCAACGGCGGAGGTCACTTTCGCCAGCCCCACGTCCACTGCATAGCCCTGCTGGTGATTGGCCACGCCGCCGGCGATAAACCAGGTGATCTGCCAGGGCGGGTCGGCCACCGCAGCCTTCACCTCCGGATCATTTTTGACCAGGGCGGACATGGCATTGTACACCTTGAGCTGGAGCGACAGGGGGCGAAATCCCTCGTAGAGAATCAGGGTATTCCCCTCGGACAGGGCGGCGCGCTGGGCCTGTCCCAGCTTCTTGGCCATGGAGTAGAGCACGGGCATCATGAATTCCGACCGATTCAGCCTGGGGTTGTATGTCCGGTCGGGATAGAACGCCTCGCCGGTGATCTCCGGGATGGACCGGCCGCAGGTGACAAACCGGGAGGAGTAGCTGTTGGTGGCGTCATAGAGGATGGAGGGGATCACATCGGGCAGATTCACCATACAGTACCGGTGTTCCACCCAGCCGTTCAGCTCGCCGTGGAGCAGCACCGTCTGCTCCTCGTCCTGATAATAGTCGGCCTCCACCGCAATGTACCACCACTCCCCGTCCTCCTGGAGCACGGTAAAGGGAACGCCGGCAGGCAGGAGGGTAATCGCCCCATCGTTCAGGGTGGGCACCTCCGGCTCCTCCTGGACGGGCTCTTCTCCCCCGGGGAGAACGGGATCCCCCGTCCCGGGGTCGCCTGACTGATCCGGAAGCGGCTCCGACATACCAGGGCCTGTCACATTGGGATCTGTCACGCCAGGATCTGTCATGCTGGCTGCATCCTCCGAAGGCCCCGTCTCAGGGCTCTGTGTCCCATCGGTTTGGGTTCCATCCCCCTCCGGCTGGTCAGGGTCGGCCTCCTGGGGGGTGCTGCTCTCCGCCCCGGTTCCGCCGGTCTCCTGTGCCGGGGCCGCGTCGGACGCCGGATCGGACTGGCTGCCGGCGGCCTCAGTCTCCTGGGCGGCCTGCTCCTGGGCGAGAAGTGCCTCCTCCTGGGCCTTTTCCCACGCCTCCACCGCCTCCCGGGCGGCCTGCGCGTCCTCCACCGCCGCCCACAGGGGCAGCTCCACCGTGGGGAAACCGGTGGCCCCCTGGATGGGCAGCTCCAGCCCGTTATAGCTGTCGGGGAGGGCCACATTCAGGGTACGGCCCTCCTCCCAGGAGGGAGGGGCCGGTTCCGAGGGAAGCCCTCCCTTCTGGTGATCCTCCTCAGACTGATCTGTCTGTGCCTGAGAGCCGTCTCCCGTGGAAGACGAGGTGCTCTGATCCGGATCCCGCATCTGCCCGGCGGGCGCGCAGGAGGAAAACAGAAGCAGCGCCGCCGTGATCAGAGCGGTCCAACGTTTTTTCATCATAATCTCCTTATGGTATCAGCACGGAGCCGGCCCGCCTCTCAGCGGGCCGGCGGATAAGAATCCGGTCCAAGCACTCACAGGACGTCCTCCACCGTCTCCACGCCGTTCTCCCGATAGGTGTAAACGGTAAATCCGTCATAGATCAGCTCCCCATCCTCGCCGGGGCCCAGGCAGCTGGGGGCGTAGGAACTGCTGATGGGGGAGCCGATGGCGGCGATCAGGTCGGAGACATTCTGCCCGATATAGCCCATGGCGGTCTCCGCGGTGGCCTCCGCGGCGGGGGCGGGGTCCTCTGCCGGCGCGGGGTCCTCCACCGGGTCGGGCTCCTCCGCCGGCTCCGGCTGAGTCTGTTCGGGCGCGTCGGAGATCACCGGGGCGGCATCCTCAGGCTGCGTCACGGCGTCGGAGACCTGGGGGGGCTCCTCCTGCTCCTGTCCGCCGTCCTGGACCGAGGCGTCAGAACCGGAGGCGGAGGCATCCTCCTCCGGCGTCCCGGGGTCCTGCTCCGAGACGCTGGACGAGGGGGCGGAGGAATCCGCTCCGCTGCTCTCCGGGGCGGAGGAACCGGCCCCGCCGCCGCAGGCGGTCAGGGTGAGCATGGCCAGGGCCAGCGCGAGTACGAGAGTCTTTTTCATGTTACATCAAAATCCTTTCTGAACCTGTCGTTTATGGGCGAACGGTCCGGGCGGCGCGAAGCAGCCCGCCGTCATATTGATACAGAACCTCCGCCTCATCCGTGGCGAATTCGGCGGGGACATAGAGGGTAAAGGGAACGCCCTCCCCGGCCTCCCCTACTGGGCTGGCCTCAAAGAGGTGTTCCCCCAGCCGGAGATAGATCGGGGAATCGTCGTCCACCGGCCCGGTCAGCCTCCCCTCGATCCGCACATAGCCCGCCAGCTGGCCGTCGTCGTCGGCGGCCAGTTCAGCCCCGGCCTCCCCCTGAGGCGGCTCGCCGGTGAGCGTCCGCTCTGGAGCCGGGAAAATGGGAGCCCGGGTGGCCCACCAGTCCAGATTGCGCTCCACAATCTCCAGAATCACCGTGTCCGCCCCCGTCTGGTCCAGCAGGGACATCTGATAGGGCATGGCCCGGGAGAAGGCGGCCTGTCCGTAGGCGTCGGCCAGAAAGCTGTGGAGCAGATTGCCGAAGGAGTCCCGGAACATCAGCAGATTCCCGCTCCGGTCCGGGTTCTCCGTCTGAATAAACTGGTCCTCCGGGCTGCGGATGTCCCGGGCATAGGAGAAGGCAAAGGCCCGGTCAAAGGCCGCGTCCTCCTCCGTCCGGGTGCCGGTGGGATAGAGCATCTCATACAGGTCGCCCAGATGGGACTCTCCCGCGTGCCAGGGGCCGCTGAAAAAGGGCTCCTGATCGTCCTTGCCCAGCGCGGAGATGATGGCGTCATGGGCCAGCGCCGCCCCCCGGACATTCCAGTGGGAGTCGGTGCGGTAGTAGAGGACCTCCTCCCGCTCCTGAAAGGGGGAAAACAGGTCGATATAGGCCACCCCCTGCTCCTCCAGCCGGGGGATCAGCCGCTCCACATCGGACCGGTCCCCCAGGGGCTTCCCCACCTGGGGCAGATACTCCGGGTACAGGCTGGCCTTGTTGGGAGCCACCGTCACATACAGCCGGGCGCCCCGGTCGGCGGCGTACTCCTGGAGCAGGGCCAGCGTCCGGGCCGCCCCGAAGAGCTGCCGCTCACTCAGGGGATTGGTGCGCAGATAGTCGTCCACCGTCTCCCGGTAGAACAGCCACCCCTCCCGGCCCAGGAGCACATCCTCCTGGTCGGAGACCTGGAACACCGCCGCGTCCAGTGCCGCCGAGGCGGTGATCATCTCCTGGCGGAAGGCGAAGTGGTCGGCCACGTAGTCGGTAACCTCGTCCAGTACGCCGGAATTGAAACTGCCGTCTTCCAGAAAGAGACGGGGCGGCTGGGCCAGCGTCTGATTGGCCGCCGCCTCCCCCTCGGGCAGCAGAAACATCCCCACCGAGGGAATCAGGCACACCGTCAGAAAGGCGGCTATGGCCAGGCTGGCTTTTGTCTTGGCTTTCATGGTGCACCCCCCTCAGAACTGGAAATAGATAAAGGGATTGAAAGTGGCCCCCGCCAGGGTGAGCACGCTCACCAGAAACAGCGCGCCGCAGCCGACGGCTGCCGCCGCGCCGTTCACCCGGTCGGAGAGGCCCCGGGTTCTGAGAACCGCCCAGCCCCTCTGGGGAATGCCGAGGGCAAACAGCACAGCGGCCAGCAGCAGAAAGGCCGACTTGGCGTCCAGCAGAGAGATCAGCGTCAGGGTGTTGGCCGGCTGAAGGGAAAAGCCGGTAAACATGGCCGAGAACATAACCCCTGCGTCGGCCAGGGTGTCCGCCCGGAACAGGGTAAAGCCCAGGATGACCACCAGCATGGTGTAAATCCGGCCCGGCAGCCCCGTCCGCAGGCGGCGGGGGATAACGTCCGCCCCCTCCAGGGTGGAAAACAGGCCGTGCCACAGGCCCCACAGTACAAAGGTCCAGTTGGCCCCGTGCCACAATCCGGTGGCAAAAAAGACAATGAACTTGTTGAGGTGAGTGCGCATCTCCCCCTTCCGGTTGCCGCCCAGGGGGATGTACAGATAGTCCCGGAACCAGGAGCTGAGAGAGATGTGCCATCTGCGCCAGAACTCCTTGATGGAGGCGGCGGTATAGGGCAGGTTGAAGTTCTCCAGAAAGCGGAAGCCGAACAGGCGGCCCAGGCCGATGGCCATGTCGCTGTACCCGCTGAAGTCGAAGTAGATCTGCATGGTGTAGCACACCGCCCCCAGCCAGGCCAGACGGAAGTCCAGCTCCGCCGCCTCCAGGGCGAACACCGCGTCGGCAATCTCCCCCACAGAGTTGGCCAGCAGCATCTTCTTTCCAAAACCTATGATGAACCGGCGCAGGCCGGACAGGGTCAGCTCGGGCGTCAGCTGCCGGTCCCGGATCTGATCAGCCACATCGTGGTAGATCACAATGGGGCCGGCGATGAGCTGGGGAAAGAAGGAGATGTACAGCAGCAGCGTGCCCGGATTCCGAGTGCCCTGCTCCGGTCTCCGGTACACATCGATGACATAGCTCATCCCCTGAAAGGTGTAAAAGGAGATGCCGATGGGCAGCACAATGCCGGTCAGGGGCAGATTGGCCTCCGTCAGCCCGTTCACCGTGGCCAGCACGAAATCCAGGTATTTGAACGTGCCCAGCAGCAGCAGGTTGGCCGCCGAGGCCAGCCCCACCGCCAGCCGGCGGTACCGTCTGCCCAGCTGGAGCCACAGGCCGAATCCATAGTTGATCAGCACGCTGACCAGCAGCAGGACCAGATAGGGCAGCTGCCCGAAGGAAAAGAAGACCAGACTGGCCAAAGTCAGCCAGGCGTTGCGCCAGGACAGGGAGGGCAGCAGACGATAGCCCAGATAGGTGATGGGCAGGAAGAAAAACAGGAAAACGGGCGAACTGAATACCAAGTAAGCTCTCTCTCTTTCCGTGTCAGACTCAGCGCAGGTAGAGGAACCGGACCTGGCCGGGGCGGAACATGAACAAATCGTACCCTCTGCGGCCGTAGTCATAGCGGTAGCGCCACTCCAGCTGCGGGTCAAACATATAGGTCACGCCGTCCATCTCGATCTCCACCCAGCCGTGGGGATCGGAGTAGGACCCCAGATACCCCACCGCTGTCTGGGCGGGCAGACCCAGCTGCCGGGCCAGCAGGCAGAACAGGGCGGAATAGCTGTAGCAGTTGCCCCGGCCCAGCTCCAGAAACTCGGCGGCATAGGCGGGCTCCCAGCCCACATCGCTCTGCGAGACCAGGTCCCGGCGCAGATAGGTGAAGTTGTCCCGCACATAGTTGTACAGGGCTCTCAGCTGCTCCTCCTGGGTCATGGAGCTGTCGGTGTGCTCCCGGACAATCCGGTGCAGCTGCTCGTCCAGGGAGGCGGAGCCGGTGGTGTAGCGCCCCTGGGCGTCAAAGGTGAACCCGTCCGCAGTGGTGGAGCGGAGGAACATACCGTCCTGAACCCGGTAGAGCCACTCCCCAAAGCGGTAATAGCCGTCCGCCAGGGCGGTGGTCCCGGGCTCCACCCGGGTCCACACCTCGCCGCCGCCCTCGGCGGTGTAGTCGTGGGCCACGGTGGCCTCCATGATCTGAGTGTAGGCCCAGTGGTCCGGGGATACGTCGGGGAAGATGCGCAGGCTGCCGGACGAGGCGATGGTCTGAGCGTCCGGCTCCCGGTCCAGCAGCCGGTTGAACACCGCTGCCGCCTGAGCCCGGGTCACGGCCTCGTCCGGGCGGAAGGTGCCGTCGGGATAGCCGGAAAACAGTCCGGCGGCCGACACGGCGCAGACCGCCTCATAGGTCGGGTCCTGAACCGGCACGTCGGAAAAGCCGGGATCCTCCCCCTGGCGCTGGGGGAGGAATCGGCTGAGAATGACGGCCAGCTCCCCCCGGGTGATGGCATCGTCCGGGCGAAACGCCCCGCCGGGCAGGCAGTCCAGCAGCCCCATCCCGCCCAGCGTCTCCACCCCGTCGGCATACCATGCCCCCGGATCCACGTCGGAATAGGCGGCTTGGGCCGCGGAGGGCTGTTCCATCAGGGCGTAGAGCACCTGGACCGCCTCGGCCCGGGTCATGCCCCGATCCGGGTAAAACAGCCCGTCACTCGCCCCGTCCATAAAGGGGGTGTGGTCCTGCGTGTTCAGGGAGACCGTCTGAAAGGCCACAAAAGTCCGGTCCCACCAGACGGTGGTCTGCCCGGGGTCCAGATCCCGCCCCTGGGCGTCCCACCAGCCGGCGTACCCCTCGGGCAGCTCCGGAACCTGCTCGGGCAGCTGACCCGCCGGCACCTCCTCCCAGGTCTGTTCGCCCCCGATCAGATAGGTGACCTGACAGGGCCCCTGGGCGTACACGGCGTACAGCCGCAGGTCATCCGTGACGGTGAGGCGGCTGCCGGGCAGATAATCGGGGACCTCATCGGCGGATGCGTCGGCCCATCCGGCGAAGTGCCAGCTCTCCTCCCCCAGGTTGACGGTCAGCTGGGCGCTGGGCAGCGTGACGCTCTGCCCCGGCTGAACGGAATAGGCCCCCGGGGTCTTGCCCGAACCGCCGTTGGCGTCAAAGTTCAGGTGGACCGCCCCGTCCTCCTCCCCGCCCATGAGAGAATCCCAGCTCTGTGTGGACTCTGCCGCCCAGACCGTGAGCACCCCCACCATCAGCAGAGTCAGGATCAGCGCCGCAGCCCGGCTGGTCTGTTTCAGCACATAACCCCCTCCTTTCCTCATCATGATTTGAAAAACCGTCCGGTTTCGACTGTTTTATGATATTGATTATACTGCCCGCTCCGCGGGTATGTCAATGAGAAGCATCCGCTGTCTCTCTTCTTTTCTCCTGTATACAATCTGAAAAAAGGATACCACGGCGGAGAAAACCTGTCCAATGCTTTCGCCGTATGCATCAACATAGGGACAGGGCATGGAAGCTCGACACAGCCGCTCTTCTCCCCCCGGAACGCCACCCGGGGTTCTCTTTTCCAAATTGCGCCGCGGCCCTCCATGTGGTATCATAAGCTTGTTCTCCGCCATTCCGCCCGTTCCGGTTCTCTCCGGGGCGGGCTCAGGAGGTCATTGCCATGCCCCTTCAAATTGTTTTGCACGACATCACCACCATGAACGTGGACGCCATCGTCAACGCCGCCAACGAGAGTCTCCTGGGCGGCGGGGGCGTGGACGGCGCCATTCACCGCGCCGCCGGGCCCGACCTGCTGAAGGAGTGCCGGACTCTGGGCGGCTGCCCCACGGGGCAGGCCAAAACCACAAAGGGCTACCGCCTGAACGCCCGGTATGTGATCCACACCGTGGGCCCCATCTGGCGGGGCGGCGGCCGGGGAGAGCGGGACCTGCTGGTCTCCGCCTACCGCTCCTCCCTGTCCCTGGCGCTGGCCCACGACTGCCGGACCGTGGCCTTCCCCCTGATCTCCTCCGGGGCATACGGCTATCCCAGAGATCAGGCGCTGAAGACGGCGGTGGACACCATCGGGGATTTCCTGCTCTCCCACGACATGACGGTCTATCTGGTGATTTTCGACCGGGCCGCCTGCTGCATCGACAGCGGGCTCTTCGATCGTCTTTCCGGCCTGATGGACGTCCAGACGGAACAGGACCGCCCGGCCCCGGACCGCGCCTCCCGCCCCGCGCAGCCGGACGAGAGCTTCTCCCAGATGCTCCTGCGGAAGATCGGCGAGGCGGGGATGACCGGTGCCCAGTGCTGTCGGAAGGCCAATTTCAGCAGCGAGCTGTTTCCCAGCCTCTGCTCGGACGTCCGCCGGCAGCCCTCCAAGTCCGCCGCCATGGCCTTTGCCGTAGCGCTGGAGCTGTCCCCGGAGGAGGCGGACGTTCTGCTCCGGACGGCGGGCTTTTCCCTCTCCCCCGCCAGCAGGTCCGACCGCATCGTGTCCTTTTTCCTCGCCCATCACAGCTACAACATTTTTGAACTCAACGCGGCCCTGTTCGCCTTCGGCCAGGACCAGCTGGGCGGCTGAGCCCGGAAAGGAGATTGCCATGCCCCGCACCGATGTCACACAGATGCCCTTTTCCAAACTGTATCCCCTTCTGGTGAGCAAGGTGGAGAAAAAGGGGCGCACCCGGGAGGAGGTGGACCAGGTGACCGCCTGGCTCACCGGGTACACCCCGGAGGAGCTCGCCCGGCTGGAGCAGTCCGACACCAGCTACGGCGACTTTTTCCGCCGCGCCCCCGCCATGAATCCCAACCGCACCCTCGTCACCGGCAAGATCTGCGGTATCCGGGTGGAGGAGATTGAGGACCCGCTGATGCGGGACATCCGCCGTCTGGACAAGCTGGTGGACGAGCTGGCAAAGGGCAGGACCATGAAGCAGATCCTGCGGACATGAGGCCCATTCATCCCATCCATTCTCACAGGAGTGTGCTGTTATGAAAGAAATCAGGAAAAAACGGGCGGTTGCCGTCCCAGGATGCCGGAGAAAGGAAGTGATGCAGCAAACAGAAAGGATGATATGACTTGAATCGGATTCCAGACCCCAATGCGGTCTTTCCCAACGAATATAAAACCTCCTGCTTTCTCAAAAACGTGGTCACAGCTCCCAACATCTCCATCGGGGACTACACCTATTATGACGATCCCGATGACCCCGCCGGCTTTGAGCGCAACAACGTGCTGTTCAACTATCCGGAGTTCGGCGACCACCTTCTCATCGGAAAATTCTGCGCCATCGCCGCGGGAACCAAGTTCATTATGGGGCCCGCCAACCACCGCATCAGCAGCGTGACCACCTATCCGTTTCATGTGTTCGGCGGCGCTTGGCAGGAAAACACCCCGCCCCACCTGGACCAGCTCCCCCGGAAAGGGGACATTGTCATCGGAAACGATGTCTGGATCGGGCGGGAGTGCGTCATCATGCCCGGCACCCGGATCGGCGACGGGGCCATTGTGGCCGCCCGATCTGTGGTGACCGGAGAGATTCCGCCCTACACGGTGTTCGGGGGCAACCCCGCCAGATTCCGCAAGCGGCGGTTCGGGGAAGAGCTGACCCGTCTGCTGCTGCAGTTCCGCTGGTGGGATTTGGAGCCGGAGGCGCTGGTGGAAGTCCTGCCCATACTGTGCGACCCGGATCTGGAGCGGGTAACGCGGGCCCTCCGCGCCAGACTCACGCCGTCCGCTCCCCAATAAGCCCTCCGTCTGCCCGGCGGTCCATGCAAAAATCCCCCGGTTCCGCGCCTGTTCTCAGGCTGGAATCGGGGGATTGGTCTGGATGCGGCGGTCTGGACCAGGTTCCGAGCACAGAGATGGGCCCGTGCAATTGCCGCCCCGGCTCCGGTGTGTTATAATATCGGCAGAGCAAGCGGGACAGGGGGCGGGAAATCCATGCAGGGGTCCATCCTTCATATCTGGATGTCGCCGGGCGACACCAAGAAGAGCCGGTACGGAGTGCGCACCCTGGGCGGCGTCATCGGCATCACCGCGCTGGCGCTGCTGCTGGTTGCCGGCGGAACGGTGCTGGGGCTTGCCATGGGGTGGCCGGCGGAGCTGCTCTCCGTGGTGCTCTGCCTGGGGGCCACCGCCCTGGCGGTGCTTCTGGCGGCGCGGGTGGGTCGGCGCTCCCTTCAGGACGCCACCATCTTTTTTCTCATGGAGGGCGACCGTCTTTTTGTTGTGGACGCCCGCCGTCTGGTATCCCACGGCCGGGGTCTTCTGTCCCAGGCCGCCGCCGCCATGGAGGTCCAGCGTTTTCTGGACCGCATGATCCAGTCGCCTGATCTGCCCGCCGGAGCGGACGAGATTTTAAAAGTGGAGCGCATGCGGGAAAACCGATCCCACTACGTCCTGTCCTGTCAGGTGCGCCACCCCAATGGGCAGGTCATCCGGCGCACCTGTTTTCTGATCAAGGGGATGGAGGATCAGGAGCTTCTGCTCCGCCAGCTGGAGCGCCGGGAGCGGTGGGACAGCGCGCTGGAGCAGAAGGCAAACCCCACGCCTTTCTTCCTTCTGATCAGCGCCCTGGTCTGCGCCGGCTGTGCTGCCCTGTGCGTTCTGAGCCATCCCGCGGTGGCCCGCCTGCCTCAGGACCTCTACTTCCCCTGTCTGGGGGCCGGATTTGCGGCGCTCTGCTGTCTGGTCTATTTTGTGATCCGGCATCGGCGCGGCATGTAAACTCCCGTCCAAACGCCCCGCAGCCCCGTTCTTTTACAGACGGAGCTGCGGGGCGGCTTTTTGGTTTCAGTCCCCTCGGCCCTGCTCAGAGGGTATCCCAGCTGGGCAGCCCATAGGCGGGCCGCGCCGTCCGAACAGCGCGGACGATGGCCCGCTCCATGGCCCAGGCCGCCAGCGCGCCGACCACGTTCACATCGCCCGCCTGATCCCCGGTGCTGACGGCGTAAATGCTGTCCCCGTCCGCGTTGGTGTGGACCGGGCGGATGGCCCGGGCATAGCCGTTGTGGGTCATCCCCGCAACCTTGGTGAGCTGCGTCTTGTTCAGCCCGGCGTTTGTGACCACAATGCCCAGCGTCGTGTTGCCGGTAAAAAGGTTCCCGGCGGCGGCCGTGTCCCGGAACAGCTCCTCCAGCGTATTGGAGAGCGCCGTCCCGTCCGCGCTGCGCAGCCCGGCGATCATCTCCGCGCCGTCATAGATGTCCCCCAGGGCGTTCACCGCCGCCAGCGCCCCCACCTTCAGGGGGCCCGCCTGGACGGCGTAGGTGCCCAGCCCGGATTTCATCGCCCGCGCCATGCCCCGGTACTTGCCCACCGAGCAGCCCGTTCCCGCTCCCACATTTCCCTGGGCGGGCGGCTCACCGCTCGCGTTCACACAGGCCTGATAGGCCATGTCCGCGTCCGGGCGGACATCCGCCCGCCCCACCCCCAGGTCAAACAGGCAGGACTGGCACACCAGCGGAACCTTGGTCACGCCCACGTCAAAGCCGATCCCCCGCTCCTCCAGGTACCGCTGGACACCCCCCGCGGCGTCCAGCCCGAAGGCGCTGCCCCCTGAGAGCAGAATCGCGTTGATGGAATCCGCCTGGGCCACGGGAGACAAAATCTGAGACTCCCGGGAGGCGGGTCCCCCGCCCCGCACATCCAGTCCGGCGGGGCTCATCCGATCAAAGAGGAGCACCGTACAGCCGGTGGCGGCCTCCCAATCCTGCGCATGGCCGACCTGAAATCCGCCTACCTCCATCATCCCGATCTCGTTCACGGAACATCCCTCCCTGAGCCGCGCACGGGCTCCTTTTCCCTGATTATACCCCGCCCGGCATCTCATTTCAACTTGTCCCCGGAGAACTTGGCCCCCAGGCTTCCCCGGAGCCCCCCTGTGTGATTTCATCACGGTACGGCGCATCGGTCCTGTGGTACCCTGACCCCATCAAAATCAGGGAGGCATCGTATGACTTCAGTCAAAAAGAAGCGGCGCAGAGCCGTGGTGGAGCAGGCGGCCTGTGTGGCCTGCGGCTGCTGTGTAAAGGTCTGTCCCCTGCGGGCTATTGAGATCGTCCGGGGCGTCATGGCCCAGGCCGACGGGGAGAAGTGCGTGGGCTGCGGCAAATGCGCCAGGGAGTGCCCCGCCAGCGTCATTGAGATCCGGGAGGTGGAGACATGAAAAAGCGCTGGTACGACTATCTCTGGATCGCGTCCCTTCTCTACCTGCTGCTGGGCTTCTTCAACATTTTGTTCGCCTGGCTGGGCCTGCTGTGCTTCTTCATCCCCCTGATCATCTCGGTGGTCAGCGGCGCCAAGGGCTACTGTAACCGCTACTGCGGCCGGGGCCAGCTCTTTGGGCTTCTGGGGGGCCGCTTCGGCCTGTCCCGGAAAAAGGACATCCCGGGCTGGATGAAGAGCAGAGCCTTCCGGTACGGCTTTCTGGCCTTTTTCATGGCCATGTTCCTTCTGATGCTGTGGAACACCTACCTGGTGTTCGCCGGGGCTCAGGACCTCCGGCAGGCGGTCACTCTGCTGTGGACCTTCCGGCTGCCCTGGCACTGGGCCTACCACGGCGCCCTGTTCCACCCCGGCGTGGCCCAGTTTGCCTTCGGCTTTTACGGCGTCATGCTCACCTCCACCGTGCTGGGGCTGATCACCATGGTGCTGTTCAAGCCCCGCAGCTGGTGCGTCTACTGCCCCATGGGCACCATGACCCAGCTGATCTGCCGGGCAAAAAACAGGAACCGCCCCTGACCTCCCCCGGCTCCGGGACAAACGCCCGGAACATCAACCCACTCTTCGTGACCGCATCACGGAAACGGGACCCTTTTCCGGGTATACTAAGGCCAAACAAAGGAAAGGAGCTGACCCGCATGTCGGCCGTTAATCTGAACAGGGAACAACTTCAGCAGATGATTCAGGGAGAAAAGCCCGTCCTGGTGGACTTCTGGGCCCCCTGGTGCGGCTACTGCCGCCGAATCGGCCCCGCCTATGAGAAGATCGCGGAGGAGTATGGCGATCAGCTTGTGGTTGCCAAGGTCAACATTGACGAGGAGGCCCGGCTGGCCGAGGAAGCCCAGGTGGAGATCATCCCCACCCTGATTCTGTACAAGGGCGGGGCGGCGGTGGACTCCGTCGTGAACCCCGGGTCCAAGGCGGCCATCGACCAGTTTATCCAGGCGGCCCTGGACAAGTAAGGAGGCGTGACCCATGGGCGGACCTCATATTTTCGACATGATTGTGGTGGGCGGAGGGCCCGGCGGCTATACGGCGGCCCTCTACGCCGCCCGGGCCGGGCTGGACACCCTGGTGCTGGA
>CALWVX010000027.1 GCA_944385065.1 uncultured Oscillospiraceae bacterium
TCGCCGGCGAACTGACCATGCATGGTATCATACTTCAGCATGTAAGCCAGGTAGTCGGCGGGGCACAGGTCGTTGATCCCGACGATCTCGATCTCGGGGTGATTCAGGCTGGCGCGGAACACCATGCGGCCGATACGGCCGAAGCCATTGATGCCAACTTTAATGCTCATACTGCATTGCTCCTTCTTCCATATGATTGGTTGTCCCGGGATTGTGTGAACCCACGGCTTCGGGTTTATTATACCTCTTTTCCCTCCGTTTTCCTAGAGGCTTTTCGCCAGATTTTCCCCTCATTTTCCACAAATTTTGTCTGTCTCAGGGGATTCTCCCTTTTTTGTGCCCTTTTTCGGCAAATGGCTATTGTGGCGGCTGGGAAATTTTGATATACTGGGACAAAATGATTCCCCCCATTCCCGCGGATACTATCACAAAACTTTCACGGTACCTGTCCGACCCAGTGTCGGCTGGAGGATTTTTATATGCTCGACGCACTGCACACTCTGCTGGACGCCCTCCCCGAGGGGGTGGTTCAGCTCCGGGACGGTCTGGTGCTGGAGGCCAACGACGCCGCCCGGCGCTGCCTGCCCCAGCTGGAACCCGGCGCCCCCCTGCCCGACTGCCTGGCTCTGCCCGGCCGCTCTCCCGCCGGAACCGGCACCTTTACCCAGAACGCGGTCTCCTACTCGTTCAGCTTCACCCGCTCGGAGGAGGGGGCCGTGATTGTGTTCCGCCCCGCTCCCCAGGCTGTTCTCACCGCCGGGCAGCTGGACGGCGCCCTGCGGCAGCTGCGGCAGCTGCTGGGCGAATTCCTGGCCGAGCTGGGCCAGGAAAATCAGACCGCCCCCGCCTTTGGAAAAAGCTATTACCGGGCCTTTCGCCTGATGAACAATCTGGACTATCTCCGGCAGGCCGCCGACGGGGGGGTGACCCCCGCCCGGACCGCCCTGGACCTGGACGCCCTGTGCCGGGAGACGGTGGACCGGGCCCGGGAGCGCCTGTCCATGGCCGGACCGGCCCTGGACTATGAGGGGCTGGCCGGCGGCCTTTTGATCCCCGGTGACCCGGAGCTGCTCCGGCGGCTGCTGCTGGGTCTGATTGCCAACGCCGCCCGGGCCTGCCCGGAGGGGCGGCTCACCCTGTCCGCGCGCCGGGCGGGCAGCCGGGCGCTGCTCACCCTGTCGGACAACGGCCCCCTTCCCGACCAGCGCCAGCTGGACGCCCTGCTGTCCCGGTCGGACCGGGAGGACATCCCGCTGCCCGGCCAGGGGGCGGGACTGGGCCTGACCATCGCCCGGGACATTGTGGCCCTTCACAACGGCTCGCTGCTGGTGGAGTGGGGACAGTCCTCCCCCATTGTGGTGGTCTCTCTGCCCACCGGCCCCATGGACGGCCGGACCTCGGTGCGCTCCCCCCGGGTGCAGGCGGACGGAGGACTGGACCCGGTGCTGGTGGAGCTGGCCGACGTGCTGCCCGCCGAGGCCTTCCCCCTGGACGAGCTGCGATGACCGGCCTCTTGACTCCTCCCCGCCCGGGGGAGTAAAATGGGGACTGAATTTTTGGACCGGACCGAAGGAGAGAGAGATCATCTATGGGAATTTTGGGCTTTGACAACGACAAATATCTGACCATTCAGTCCCAGCACATCCGGGAGCGGATCAACCAGTTCGGGGGCAAGCTGTACCTGGAATTCGGGGGCAAGCTCTTCGACGACTACCACGCCTCCCGGGTGCTCCCCGGCTTCGAGCCGGACAGCAAGCTGCGCATGCTGGAGCAGCTGAAGGACAAGGCTGAGGTGGTCATCGTCATCAACGCCGGGGACATCGAGAAGAACAAGGTGCGGGGCGACCTGGGCATCACCTATGACAGCGATGTGCTCCGGCTGGTGGACGTGTTCCGGGGGCGCGGGCTCCCGGTGGACAGCGTGGTGGTCACCCGCTATCAGGGACAGCCCGCCGCCGACCACTTCCAGGCCCGGCTGGAGGCCCTGGGGCTGAAGGTCTACCGCCACTACTCCATCGAGGGCTATCCCCACAACATCGCCCGGATCGTCAGCGACGAGGGCTTCGGCAAGAACGAGTACATTCAGACCACCCGCCCCCTGGTGGTGGTCACCGCCCCCGGCCCGGGCAGCGGGAAGATGGCCACCTGCCTCAGCCAGCTCTACCACGAGCACCAGCGGGGCATTGTGGCCGGCTACGCCAAATTTGAGACCTTCCCCATCTGGAATCTGCCCCTGAAGCACCCGGTGAATCTGGCCTATGAGGCGGCCACCGCCGACCTGGACGACGTGAACATGATCGACCCCTTCCATCTCCAGGCCTACGGCGAGACCACGGTCAACTATAACCGGGACGTGGAAGTCTTCCCCGTCCTGGCCGCCATCTTCCAGAAGATCACCGGCGAGTGCCCCTATAAATCCCCCACCGACATGGGGGTGAACATGGCCGGCTTCTGCATCACCGACGACGACGTCTGTCAGGAGGCCGCCCGCCAGGAGATCATCCGCCGGTATTACGAGGCGGTGTGCGAGCGCCGTCAGGGCCGGGGGTCCGACTGCGCGGTGTACAAGCTGGAGCTGCTGATGCAGCAGGGGGGCATCACCGCCGACAGCCGCCCGGTGGTGGCGGCGGCCAACTCTCTGGCCCAGCGCACCGGCGAGCCCGCCATGGCCATCCAGCTGCCCGACGGGACCATGGCCACCGGCAAGACCTCCGAGCTGATGGGCTGCTCCGCCGCCGCCCTGCTCAACGCCCTGAAGGCCCTGTCCCACGCCGGCGGCCACGGGGTTCACCTCATCGCCCAGAGCGCCATCGAGCCCATCCAGACCGTCAAGGTCCAGTACCTGGGCTCCAACAACCCTCGGCTGCACAGCGACGAGGTGCTCATCGCCCTGGCCTCCTCGGCCAGCCTGGAACCCAAGGCCGCCCGCGCCCTGGAGCACCTGGCCGACCTGAAGGGCTGTCAGGCCCACTGCTCGGTCATCCTCTCCCCGGCGGACACCAGCACCTATCGCCGCCTGGGCATTCAGCTCACCTGCGAGCCCCAGTATCAGACCAACCAGCTCTACCACAAATAACCAACAAAGGAGTCGGTTCCATGCCCCGCCCGGTTCTCCTGCGCCGTCTCGCCCTGGCCGCCATCCTGCTGTTTGACCTGTTTCTTGCCCTGGCCGTGCCGTACAGCTCCACGGACGACTGGCAGTGGGGCATGGAGGAGGGCCTGCGCTGGTGGCTGGACGGACTGCTGAACGGGCGGTACGCGGGCAACTTCTTCGCCGTGATCATGTGCCGCTCCCCGGCGGTCAAGGTGCTGGTCATGGGACTGACCATGTTTTTGATCCCTGTTCTGATGGCGCTGCTGGCCTCCCGCGGAGACCGGCAGCGCTTTCTGCCCCTTTTTCTGGCCTGCCACGCCGGCATCCTGCTGATGCCCCCCATCATGTGGCGGGAGAACTACGGCTGGGTGTCCGGCTTCGGCAACTATGTGGTGTCCGTCCTGTTTTTCCTGACGTGGCTGCTGGTCCTGCGCCGGACGGCCGACCTCCGGACCCGCCCGGGGCTGTCCAGCGCCCTGCTGTTTCTCCTGGCCCTGATCTCGGGGCTGTTTGTGGAAAATCTGACGCTGCTGTTTCTGGGCGCCAGCCTGATCCTGGCTCTCTATGCCCTGAAGGACAGGGAGCTGCGCCTCCCCTTCTGGGCCTGTCTGGCCGGATCGGCCCTGGCCTCTGCCCTGATGTTCGGCAACGGCCTGTTCACCGACCTGGCCTCCACCGGCTCCGCCCTCAACGGCCTGCGGGAGCTGAACTTCTCCCCGGAGGACGGGCCCCTCGCCATTGCGGGCAGCGTCCTGTCCTGGTACGGCACCCGCCTGCTGCCCATCGCCTTTCTCCGGGGCGTCCACATGGCCCTGCCCATGTCGGTGATCACCGCCTGCGCCTTCTGGAACAGCCGCCTGCGGCCCCTGTGCCTGCTGGGCCTGTTCCCCCTGGGGGTCAACGCCCTGATTTTGTCCACCGGCGTGTACGACACCCCCGGCCGGGCGGCGCTGGCCTGCGCCGCCTGGGTCCTCCCCGCCCTGGCCCTGCTGGTCCAGCGGGACGAGAGGCAGACCAGGCGCCGCCGCCTGCTGATCTACCTATCCGCCCCCCTGGCCCTGCTTCCGCTGGCGGCCACCTCCACCCTGGGCCAGCGGCTGTACTTCTTCCCCATGGTCATGCTGGTGCTCTCCGCCGCCGACGCCGCCGCCCCCCTGCTGGCGCGCCGGGCCGGCGCTCTGACCGCCGCTCTGGCGGCCGCCGCCCTGATGCTGCTGTGGGGGAGCCGCAGCTGGACCGTCTTCTCCTGTACCCAGCTGCGCGCCCAGCTGATGCAGCAGGCGGCCGACCGGGGATCGGACACGCTGATCCTGCCCCTGGACCGCTACAGCGACGTGTGGTTCAGCCGAAACCCCTGGAACGCGGAGTACGCCGACTACTGCCGCCGGTTTTACGGCATTGACGACGACGTCACCCTGATCTTCCTCCCCTCCGGCTCCTTTGAGACCTGGCCGGACATCACGGCGGAACAGTGGGAGGCCCGGGCGGAGTTCCCTCCCTTCAAGGATTACACCCCCTCCCTGCCGGGCTAGGCCCGCCGCGGAAGAGAAGGCGCCCCCGGACCGGTACGGTCCGGGGGCGCCGTTTTTCCATCTGGTCACGGGGTGACGGTAAAGGTATAGGCGACAATTTCGCCGTTCTCCCGCTCCGCATTCACGTCCAGGCCCAGGTCCCAGGAGTCGAACGCGTCGATATAGGCGGACAGAATCCCGTTCTCCTCCAGAACGGGCAGTTCCACCCGCTGTTCCGAGCCGTCCTCCCGGACACAGTCGGTCCACAGCTCCACCGGCTCCCCGTCCACCAGAACGGTGGAGGAGCCCGCCGTCAGGGTGATGGTCTCCCCCCGATAGGAGGCGGAAGCGGTGCCCGTCTCCTCATCCCAGCTGTACTCCGCCCCCAGATTCCGGCACAGCTCGGCCACATCGGCCACATAATTGCGCACCTCGTCCTCAGACAGCCGATAGCGCAGAAGGTCAAGTTCAAAGGGGGCGAGCGTCTCGTCCACCTCCGCCGGGAAGGGCTCCGACCCGTCCAGGGGGAATTCCGTGTCTCCCAAAATGACAGCGGTGAACTCCTCCAGCTCCATGGGGGTGTCCGTCCGGTAGATCAGAGTGGGGTATGCCGCCCCCTGCGGGGAATCTGTCCGCTGGAAGCTCAGCCCCAGCTGCGTCTGGGTGACCACTGACCCGTCGGTCCGGCGGAAGTACAGGGCCGGGATCTCAATGTCGCCCGCCTTTTCCCCCACATAGGTCAGACTGATGGGGCTGATCTCCAGCGACTTTGCATAGACGGTCTCCCCGCTGCCGGGGGCCAGGGCCACTTCCCGCTCCACAGACAGGGCGATTGTCTCCACCGTCACGTCGGTGGGAATCCGGACGGCGCAGTCCTTACCCATAAAGTTCAGCCACAGGGCGATGGGGCCGGTTCCCCGCCGGCGATAGACGTCGCTCATGTTGATCTGGAGGCGCCAGGAGCGGCTGGTGTCCGATGGGGATGCCAGTTCCCGGCTTCCCATTCCGGATACCGACTCCCCGCTGTCCACAAAATAGGCCCAGAAGGTGTCCGGCCCGCTCCCGCCGTCCTCCATCAGATCGTCCACCATCTCCTGTCCCCACAGCTCCCGGTGGCTCTCGGCGATGACCCGGTTGCTCTTCAGGTCGGCCGCCGCCTGCTCGTTCAGGCCCTCCACCGTAATGACGGCGTAGAGGGTCCGGCCGTCGCAGAGGGTGCTGTCCACCGTCAGCCGGTAGTCCTCATTCTCCGCGCTGTCCACCGCCGTCTGCACATAGGGCTCCAGCCGGCTGGTTTCCCCCCGGAAAAAGGCGTCCAGCACCCCGGTTTGATAGGCCACGGCAAAGGCCGTCCCCGTCATCAGAATCAGGGCGGCCGCCGCGGCCAGCGCTGTCATCCATCTCCGCCGGCGGGGCCGGGCCCGTCCCTCCTGCGCCTCCTCCATGGCTTGCAGGATGCGGCCAGCGGCCTCACCGGACAGCCGCACCCGGTCCATGGCGTCATGATACTCCTGTTTCATGGGTTCCCTCCTGTTCCAAAATCGTTTTCAGCTTCTGCCTGGCCCGCTGAAGGCGGGTGGTGACGGCGCTCTGGCTGATGCGGAGCAGCGCCCCGATCTCGCCAGTGGTATAGCCCTCGTAGTAAAAGAGATAGAGCACCGCCCGGTCCCCCGGCTTCAAGCGGCCCAACGCCTCCAGCACGGCGCGGTCCGCCTCAGGTGCGGCCACCGTCAGCGCTTCCTCCAGCGGCTCCGTCCGGCGGCGGGACAGCCGCCGCCACAGGCCGCGGCACTCGTTGGCCGCCACCTGGAACAGCCAGGCCCGCTCCCGGCCCGCCTCCAGGGCCGGCTTGGTCTCCAGCAGCTTCAGAAACACCGTCTGGGTCACGTCCTCCGCGTCCTGGACCGAACCGGTAAAGGACAGGGCCAGGCGGTAGACGCCGTCCTTGTACTGCCGGAACAGGCGCAGCGCCTCTTCCAAGTTCCATTCCTCCCTTCGGGATGATGTCAGACCGGTCTCACTGGTATAACGCCCGGAAGGGCCCGTTTGTCACAAAAAATTCCGCCGGAATCCAGCTTCCGGCGGAATTTTTTCTGTCTTTTTTATTTATACCGCACGGCGGTGCCGTAGGCGATCACCTCGGCCGCCCCCTGCATTACCGAGGCGGAGCCGAAGCGCACGTTGATCACCGCGTCGGCCCCCAGGGCCTCCGCCTCGTCCACCATGCGCTTGGTGGCAATCTGGCGGGCTTCGATCAGCATCTCCGTATAGCCGGTGATCTCCCCGCCCACCAGGGTCTTCATCCCCGCCATAAAGTCCTTTCCGAAATTCTTGGACTGGACCACTGTTCCCTTCACCAGGCCCAGCACCTCAATCTCCTTTCCAGGGACATACTCAATATTGCTCAGCATCATAACAGATTCCTCCTTGTCAAAATTTCCGGCGCATCCGCCGTCCAGCTCCTGAAATCTTTTTCTCAAGGCCCACAGGGCGGGAGCCAGCAGCACCAGACAGAACACCGCCAGCACCCAGAACAAAATCACCAGCCACCTGGGGCAGTCCGGGATCAGCGTCAGGGCCCAGAAGGCTGCGGCACAAACCGCCTGAAGCACGGCGAACAGCGCAAGCCCCAAGGCCGCCCCCCGCTTCTCCCGCTTTCGTGGGTCAGTATTTCCTCGCTTCATTCAGCTCTCCTTTTTCCAGCTCCCGCAGCCGCTGCTTCAGGGCGATCAGGCTGAAGGGAATGGTAATCAGCCCGGCGGCGGCCAGAAGGAACATCCCCGCAGCCAGCCACCGGATCTCTCTGACCAGACCGCAGGCCCAGAGGAGCACCCCCGCCCCGGCCAGCCGGACCAGAATGTGGAACGCCACCCCCTGAACGGCGGCGCGCCGCTGCTCCCGCCCGGACGGATCAATATTTTTTCGCCTCGTCCTCCTCGCCCCCTTCGATCTCCCGCAGCCGCTGGATCAGAACAGCCACCACCCCGATCAGCACCGCCGCCAGAGGCAGGACGCACAGGACCACCACCCCGATCACCGCCGCCCAGAGGGAGGTCCCCCAGGGCAGGAGGGGCAGCAGCAGGAAGGCCAGACAGGCCAGCACAATCAGGATGAAGAAGCCGGCGGCCAGCACGGCCCCCACGGTCTTTTTGCTCCGGTCAGTAGTTTTTCGCATCGTCTTCCTCCCCTTTCCGAATTTCGCCGATCCGCTGGACCAGCGACAGGATCACCCCCAGAATGACCACTCCGGGCAGGGCCATCAGAACGGCCGCCAAAGGCAGCGGCGGGGCATCCTCCGGGTCCACGGTGAAGCCCCAGGCCATGAGGATGATAACCCCCACCATGATGGCGGACATAAGCAGGGCCATGGCCACCGCCCCCGCATACCGGATGGGCCGGGTGTCGTCCTTCTGCCGGTTGAGGAAGGTGGTCCCCGCCCGCTCCAGCTCCTCCATTTTTTCCAGCAGCTCCCCCGCGTCCAGGTCGTCCAGCCGGACCTCCCGGTCCTTCAGAGTTTGGCAGAAGTCGATGGCCTGCTCCAGATTGCGCTCCTCCCGCTCCAGGGTGACCAGATGGCGACGCATGCCGTCGGCCACCGTGTGGACCCCCGACTGCATCTGCCGGATCTCCTCCAGGGGCACGCCCAGCTTGCGCAGCAGCTTGATCTGCCGGAGCTGTTCCACCTCCCGCTCCCCGTACTCCCGATAGCCGTTCTGGAGATTCCGGCCGGGCTTCAGCAGGCCCTGCTCCTCATAAAAGCGGATATTCTTTTTGGTGACCCCTACCTGGGCCTCCACTTCGTTGATTTTCATGGCGAACTTCCCTCATTTCGCCCCTATCATACACCTTCCTCCCGGTGGAAGGTCAAGGGATTTCTCGCCTTTTCCAAAAAATACAGCCACCGGGCCAGCAGAACCGTCCCGAGCACCAGCACGGCAAAGATTCCCTCCACCGCCGGGATGGGCAGACAGGCGCTGGTAACCACCGCCGCCATGTCCACCAGGGCGTGGATGCCGATGGCCGCGGGCAGCCAGTACCAGCCGCCCTTCCGGTGGACGGCGGCGTACACCAGCACCGACAGGGAGATGTGCAGCACAATGGCTCCCAGCCGCTCAAAGCCGCTCCACAGGAACATCCCGGCGGGCGTGGCCGCCAGAGAGGCCAGGGCGGCTGCCTGGGCGTCGGTCAGGGAGTCCACTCCCATCAGCGCCGCCGCCCCCGCCGGGCCGCCGCTGTTCCAGGCCAGAGACAACATCAGGTTGCTGACCATGGCGGTTCCCGCCAGAAGCACCGCCTCAATCCCCCCGTGGCCCGCCCCGTACATCAGGGCGTCCTGGGGGCCCCGGCTCCATCTCCTGCCCAGCCGAAGGGCGCACCACCGGCCGCACTCCTCAAAAATTCCGGCCATCAGCCCGCCGAACAGGCCGTACAGCCAGATATTCCCCGCCAGGACCGCCCCCGCGGGGCCGTAGAGCACCGCCCGGTTGATCGCCCCCTCCAGCCCCAGGGCGAACAGGGGGAACACCACACAGCCCAGGAAAAAGAACCGCCACCGCCCCTTTGCCCTTCTCCAGAAGATCAGCCCCAGGGCCAGGGGAAAGGCCAACGTGAACAGGGCCACCAGGGCCATGGCCGCCAGAGAGGCCCCCGGCACCATCTCCATTTGCTCCAGCATTGCGCATCGCTCCTTTCATGTCATGCCCCCACTCTACACCCTCCAGCAGGGGGAAGGTCAAGTATTTTTTGCCCCATCCGGCCTTCCCTCCGGGGGAGCCGCCTTCCGGAGCGAAAAAAAGGGCCCCGGCTGCTCGCCGGGGCCCTGTCCGTTATAACTTGACGAACTGCTCCATCTCCAGCACAAAGACTGTGGCGCCGCCTACCTCCACCTTGACGGGGGGGTAGCCCATGTTCCAGGTGGGTACGCCGCCGGTCCCGTGGGGGGCGATGACCTCCGTCTCCGAGCGCTTGGCGCAGTTCTGCCGGAGGATGGTCAAAATGTCGTCCACCTGCCGGTCCTCCGCGCCGATCATCAGCGTCGTGTTGCCGTCCCGCAGGAAGCCGCCGGTGGTGGCCAGCTTGGTTACCCCGATGTGGGCCTCCGCCAGCGCGTCAATGGCGTTGTTGGCGTCCTTGTCCCGGATCACCGCGAACATCAGCTTCATGGTTTGATCCTCCTTTCCCCTTGGGCGGGCCCGGCCCGCCTGTGCTGATTTCTGCCCCCATCATACCACATTTTCCCGCCCATGCCAATAGGGAGCTTTCTAAACTTTGGGGCCTTCCAGGGCGACAACAGCCAGTCTGGCCCCTTCCACCCGGAATTTGACCTCCATGCCCCCGAAGCTCAGTCCGTAGACCCGCTCCGGGTCGTCCTGATATCGGGGACGGGGATCCTGGGCCAGCACCCCCCGCAGGGCGGCTCGCTTCTCCTCCGGCACCCGCTCCAGCAGTTCCGGGGGAATTTCCACCGCCAGCACAGCCCCCGCCGGCTGCTGGGCAAAGCCCCCGGAGGCCTCCGGTCTGCAGTCGGCATAGGGCACATAGGGCTTGATGTCGAAAATCGGGGTCCCATCCATCAAGTCGGCCCCCGCCACCACCAGGGCGGGGCCGTCCGGCGCCTCCCACTGAATCTCCCGCAGCCCCACACAGGACAGGCCGATGGGGTTGGGACGGAAGGGGGACCGTGTGGCAAACACCCCCATGCGGACGTTGCCCCCCAGGCGGGGCGGCCGCACTGTGGGGGACCAGCGCTCCCGCCTGGCCTGGGAGAACTCCCAGATCAGCCAGAGGTGGGAGAAGCCCTCCAGCCCCCGGAAGGCGTCCGGATTGCGGTACTCCGGCTCCAGCACCACCCGGGCTGTCAGCTCCTCCACCAGGCCGCTCTGTCTGGGAATGCCGAATTTTTCCGCGAAATCGCTCTGAATCCACCCAATGGGGCGCAGCATGACCGGCTCCATGGCCCACCTCCCGCGCAGTTTGCCCCAGTATAGCACCAGACCCCGCCCGGCGCAAGACCGGACGGGGTCGGAATCAAACTTTTTCTTCGGAGATCAGGCGGTCTCCTCGGCGAAGTTGCCGGTATAGAGCTGATAATACTTGCCCTTCTTCTCGATGAGCTCGTCGTGGGTGCCCCGCTCGATGATGCGGCCCTGCTCCATGACCATGATACAGTCGGAGTTGCGCACGGTGGACAGGCGGTGGGCGATGACGAAGGTGGTCCGCCCGGTCATCAGGGCGTCCATGCCGTCCTGGACCAGCTTCTCGGTGCGGGTGTCGATGGAGGAGGTGGCCTCGTCCAGGATCAGCACCGGGGGATCGGCCACGGCGGCCCGGGCAATGGCCAGCAGCTGCCGCTGGCCCTGGGACAGGTTGGCCCCGTCGCCGGTGAGCATGGTGTTGTACCCGTCGGGCAGGCGGCGGATGAAGCCGTCGGCGTTGGCCAGCCGGGCGGCGGCCATGCACTCCTCATCGCTGGCGTCCAGATTGCCGTAGCGGATGTTCTCCATCACCGTGCCGGTAAACAGGTGGGTGTCCTGCAGCACGATGCCCAGGGACCGGCGGAGATCGGCCTTTTTGATCTTGTTGATGTTGATGCCGTCATAGCGGATCTTGCCGTCGGCAATGTCGTAGAAGCGGTTAATCAGGTTGGTGATGGTGGTCTTGCCCGCGCCGGTGGCCCCCACGAAGGCGATCTTCTGCCCCGGCTTGGCCCAAAGGCTGATGTCGTGGAGGACCAGCTTGTTTTCGTCATAGCCGAAGTCCACATTTTCAAAGACCACGCTGCCCTGCAGTCTGGTATAGGTGATGGTGCCGTCGTGGTGGGGATGCTTCCAGGCCCACACGTTGGTGCGCTCGGACGCCTCGTGCAGATTGCCCTCGGCGTCCTCCTTGGCGTCCACCAGCTCCACATACCCCTCGTCCTTCTCGGGAATCTGGTCCATCAGGTCGAAGACCCGCTGGGCGCCGGCGGCGGCGGTGACCACAAAGTTGATCTGCATGCTCACCTGGGCGATGGGGTTGGTGAAGCTCTTGTTCAGGCCCACAAAGGCGATGACGGTGCCCAGCGTCACCCCGGCCATGTTATGGTTGATGGCCAGAACGGCGCCCACAATGGCCACCAGGGCATAGCTCAGCCAGCCGATGTTCATGTTGATGGGCATGAGCAGGTTGGAATAGCGGTTGGCCAGGTTGGCGCTCTGGCGCAGCTCCTCGTTGACCTTGTGGAAGTCGGCCTTGGCCTCCTCCTCGTGGCAGAAGACCTTGACCACCTTCTGGCCGTCCAGCATCTCCTCGATGAAGCCGTCCACCTCGCCCAGGGCCTGCTGCTGCCGGACAAAGTATTTCCCGGACAGGCGGGAGAAATTCCGGGTCACCGTCAGCATGGCCAGGGCGGTGAGGATGGAAATCACCGTCAGAGCGGGGCTCATGAAGATCATGGTCACCAGTGTGGCGATCATGGTGACGCCGGAGTTGATGATCTGGGGAATGCTCTGGCTGATCAGCTGCCGCAGGGTGTCCACGTCGTTGGTGTACACCGACATGATGTCGCCGTGGGCGTGGGTGTCAAAGTACTTGATGGGCAGTTCCTCCATCTTGTGGAACAGGTCGTCCCGGAGGTGGCGCAGGGTGCCCTGACTCACGTTGACCATGATCCGGTTATAGGCGAAGGAGGCGACCACGCCCGCTCCCATGATGCACACCAGCCGCTGGATGTCCCGTGCCAGACCGCTGAAGTCCTGGGAGCCGCTGGCGATCATGGGCTCGATATAGTCGTCAATCAGAGTTTGAGGGAAGGTTGCCCCCACCACGGTACACACGGCGGACACCAGAATACATCCGATGACCAGAATAAACAGATATTTGTAATAGTGCAGCATGTACCCCACGACCCGCTTCAGGACCGCCGGGCCGCCGCGCCGTCTTGTTGCATTCATCTGTGTCCCTCCTCTCAGGCAGGCTGGTCGAAGTCGCCGCCGCCCTTGATCTGAGACTCGTAGATCTCCTGATAGATGGCGTTGGTCTTCAACAGGTTCTCGTGGGTGTCAAAGGCGTTCACCCGGCCGTTGTCCAGCACCAGGATCCGATCGGCCCCCTCCACGCTGGAGATGCGCTGGGCGATGATGATCTTGGTGGTGCCGGGGATCTTCTCGGCAAAGGCCTTTCGGATCTTGGCGTCGGTGGCGGTGTCCACGGCGGAGGTGGAGTCGTCCAGGATGAGCACCTTGGGCTTTTTCAGCAG
>CALWVX010000028.1 GCA_944385065.1 uncultured Oscillospiraceae bacterium
GGCGCCCATGACCGGGCGCGGCAGGAAAGAAAGGCGGTCTGACGTATGGAACAACAGGAGAAACGGACTCCCCTCAGCCAGCTGATGGCGGAGACCGTCAAGCAGGTGCGGGCTATGGCCGACGCGGATACGATTATCGGCACGCCCATTCAGGCGGAGGGGGTCACCCTGATCCCCGTGTCCCGCATGTCCATCGGAGTGGGCACCGGGGGCACCGAGTTCTCCACCAAGAAGCAGCAGGCGGGGGGAGACAACGCCTTCGGCGGCGGCGGCGCCGCCAGCGCCAAGCTGGAGCCGGTGGCCTTCCTGGTCATCCGGGACGGGAACGTGAAGCTGCTGCCCGTATTCCCCGCCCCCGCCACCACCCTGGACCGGGTCATCGACACGGTTCCCGAGGTGGTGGACAAGGTCACCGATTTTTTGGCCCAGCAGAAGGAAAAATCGGAGTTTGAGGGGGAGTAAGCCCAATTCTGCAAAAAATTCCCCGCCATAGCCGGCCGGCCGGACAGGCATACTAGAGGTCACGGATCAAATGTGGAGAGGTGACCTGTGTGAAGCTGCGCCTGTTGGGGGCGGCGGCCGCCCTGGCCTGCGCCCTGACCGCCCTGCCCGCCGCCGGGGCGGTGGAGCCCCATGCCGCCGCCGCGGCGCTGATGGACGCGGGGAGCGGCCGGGTCCTCTATGAGGAAAACGCCCATGAGCCCCTTCCCATCGCCAGCATCACCAAGCTGATGACCGCCCTGGTGGCCCTGGAGTCGGGGCGCGCCCTGGACGAGGCGGTGACCATCCTGCCCCAGTGGACGGGGGCGGAGGGCTCCTCCCTCTACCTGCGGCCGGGGGAGACCCTCACCCTGGAGGACCTGCTCTACGGCCTGCTCCTGCGCTCGGGCAACGACGCCGCCCTGGCGGTGGCGGGGTACTGCGCCGGCTCGGAGGAGGCCTTTGTGGCCCAGATGAACCGGCGGGCCGGGGAGCTGGGGATGAAGGACACCCACTTTACAAACCCCAGCGGACTGGACGGGGAGGGCCATGTCTCCAGCGCCTACGACATGGCCCTGCTGGCCCGGGCCTGTCTGGACAACGAGACCCTGCGGGAGATCGTCTCCACCCGGTCGTCCTCCCGGGCGGGCCGGGTGCTCACCAACCACAACAAGCTGCTGTGGCGGTATGAGGGCTGCATCGGCCTGAAGACAGGCTATACCCAAAGGGCGGGCCGCACCCTGGTGTCGGCGGCGGAGCGGGAGGGGCTGACCCTCATCTGCGTCACCCTGAACGACCCGGACGACTGGGCCGACCACGCCGCCCTTCTGGACTGGGGTTTCGATCAATATCGAGTGGAGCCGGTGGTCCGGGCGGGAGAGCGGGTGGGCTCTGTCCCGCTGGCGGGCAGCCTGCTGCCCGCCTGTCCCGTGGCGGCGGGGGAGACGCTCACCGCCGCCCTGGCCGACGGAGAAGCGGTCGAAGTGCGGGCCGTCTGGAAGGAATCCCCCTTGACAGCCCCTGTGGCGAAAGGGGAGCGGGTGGGCGAGCTGGTCTGCACCCTGGAGGGGGCGGAGCTGGCCCGGGTCCCTCTGACGGCGGCGGCCTCGGTTCCGGCGGACCGGTGGGAGCCCCGGAACCTGTGGGACCGGCTGTGGGCCGGGCTCACCGGATAACAGGCGAACCGGCGTTCCCGTCCCGCGGGGGACTCCAAACAAATAGTCCCAATTCTTTTGTGTGTTCCCGCCCCCGCAGGGGGCGGGAACACCATGGAAAATTGTGAACCTAGGAACACAAAAGGGAATTGGTAGAACAAATATAGAGGAAAGGGGTGGATGCCGTGGAGGAGCGGCTGCAAAAACTGATCTCGGCCTGCGGCCTGGCCTCCCGGCGGACGGCGGAGGAGTGGATCACCGCCGGCCGGGTGACGGTGAACGGCGTCCAGGCTGCTCTGGGGGGCAGGGCCGACCTGAGCCGGGACCGGGTGGAGGTGGACGGCGTCCCCCTGCGGATGGGGGAGGGACACACCTACCTGATGCTCCACAAGCCCCGAGGCTATGTGACCACCCTGTCCGACGAGAAGGGGCGCAGAACGGTGGGCGATCTGGTGTCCGGCTGCGGGGCCCGGGTGTGGCCGGTGGGCCGGCTGGACCTGGACTCCGAGGGGCTGCTGATCCTCACCGACGACGGGGCGCTGACCCACCGGCTGCTCCACCCCAGTCACCAGGTGGAGAAGGAGTATCTGGTGTGGGTGACAGGGAACGTGGAGAAGGCCCTGCCCATCCTGTCCTCCCCCATGGAGCTGGACGGGGAGCCCCTGGCCCCCGCCCGAGTACGCCGGGGGCGGACCACCGGCGGGGTGAGCCAGCTGTCCGTCACCATCCACCAGGGGAAAAACCGGCAGGTGCGCCGGATGTGCGCCCAGGCGGGGCTCACCGTCCTGCGGCTGAAGCGGGTCCGGGAGGGAGGACTCTCCCTGGACCGGACCCTGCGGCCCGGCCAGTGGCGCCCCCTGACCGGGGAGGAGCTGGCGGCCCTGGAGGGCCGGGAAGAAGCGCGATGACTGAGCAAGAGATTTTTGCAGGAGAAAATGAAATTCCTGCAAAAATCTCTTGCGTTTTGTGGGGAAAGCGGGTATGATAAAGGCAGTCTGAAGGGCCCCTTCGCTCCGATTTGGCGGGGCGGACCCGGTCCGGGCGGGCAGGGGAAGATCCGCCGGGACTGGAGGGGCTGAATCTCAGTCACGGGAGTTGAGAGGGAATGAACCGCGATATTCTGGCCGTGATCCAGGAGAATCTCCACACATTTTCCAAGGGACAGAAGAAGATCGCAAACTTTATCCTGGAATCCTACGACAAGGCCGCCTTCATGACGGCCAGCCGTCTGGGCAAAAAGGTTGGAGTCAGTGAATCCACCGTGGTGCGCTTTGCCGCGGAGCTGGGCTATGACGGGTATCCGGATATGCAGAAGTCCCTGCAGAAAATGATCCGCAACCGGCTCACCTCGGTGCAGCGCATTGAGGTGACCAATGACCGGCTGGGGGATCAGGATCTGGTGTCCATGGTGCTCCAGTCCGACATTGAGAAGATCCGCCAGACGCTGGAGGAGCTGGACCGGGACGCCTTTGACCGGGCGGTGGACGCCATCGTGGCCGCCAGGAAGATCTACATCATCGGGGTGCGGTCCTCCGCCGCCCTGGCCAGCTTCCTGTATTTCTACTGCAATCTGATCTTCGAGAACGTGGCCCTGGTGTCGGCCAACACCTCCAGCGAGATCTTCGAGAGCCTGCTGCGGGTGGGTCCCGGCGACGTGGTGATCGGCGTCAGCTTCCCCCGCTACTCCAGCCGCACCGTCCAGGCCATGAGCTTTGCCCGGGACCGGGGGGCGGACACGGTGGCCATTACCGACAGCGAGGCCTCCCCCCTGGCCCCCATCTGCCGCCACACCCTCCGGGCCCGCAGCGACATGGCCTCCTTTGTGGACTCCCTGGTGGCCCCCCTGTCCCTGGTCAACGCCCTGCTGGTGGCGGTGAGCCAGCGGAAAAATGACGAGCTGGCCCGCACCTTCCAGAACCTGGAGGACATCTGGGACGAGTACGGGGTCTATGAGAAGGTACAGGAATGACCCGGACCCGCTATGATCTGATCGTGGTGGGGGGCGGGGCGGCCGGTATGATGGCCGCCATCACCGCCGCCCGGCTGGGGACCGACGTGTGCCTGGTGGAGCGTAACCCCAAGGTGGGCCGCAAGCTGTACATCACCGGCAAGGGGCGGTGCAACGTGACCAACCACTGCTCCCCCCAGGAAGTGCTGTCCGCCGTGCCGCGGAATGGGAAATTCCTTTACAGCGCGCTGGAGCGGACCCCACCCGCCTGGGTGGAGGAGTTCTTCACCGGCCTGGGCGTCCCGCTGAAAGTGGAGCGTGGCAATCGGGTGTTTCCCGTCTCCGACCGGGCCGCCGATGTCATCGACGCCCTGTTCCGGGAGCTTCAGCGGCTGAAGGTGCCCGTTCTCCAGGAACGGGTATCCGCTCTGAACTGCCGGGACGGTGCGGTCTGCGGGGTGGAGATGGGCGTGGAGAAGGCACGGACCGGCCTGGCCTGTAAGGCGGTTATCCTTGCCACGGGAGGGGTGTCTTATCCCGCCACCGGCTCCACCGGAGACGGCCTGGAGATGGCCCGGGCGCTGGGCCACACCATTGTGGAGCCCCGGCCCTCCCTGGTGCCCCTGGAGTCCCCGGAGGACGTCTGTCCCCGGATGCAGGGGCTGGCCCTGAAAAACGTGCTGCTGACGGTGAAAAACCAGAAGGGGAAGGTTGTCTTTAGGGAACAGGGGGAGCTGCTGTTTACCCACTTCGGCCTGTCGGGCCCTCTGGTCCTCTCCGCCAGCGCCCACATGCGGAAGTTTGAAGCGGACCGCTATCGCTGCCACATCGACCTGAAGCCCGCTCTGGACGAGGCGACGCTGGACGCCCGGCTGGTCCGGGAGCTGACGCAGGGGGCAAACCGGGATATGGACAATCTGATGGGGGCGCTGCTGCCCCGGCTGATGATCCCGGTGGCGCTGGAGCGGGCCGGCATCCCCGGGGATCGGAAGGCCCACGACCTGACCCGAGGGGAGCGCCGGCGGCTGCTGGAAGTCCTGAAGGACTTTCCTGTGGACGTATCCGGCCCACGGCCCGTGGCCGAGGCCATCGTGACGGCCGGCGGCGTGAAAGTGGGGGAGGTGGACCCCAGAACCATGGCCTCCAAAAAGGTAAAGGGGCTGTTTTTTGCCGGAGAGCTGCTGGATGTGGACGCCTACACCGGCGGCTTCAACCTCCAGATCGCCTGGGCCACCGGCCGGGCGGCGGGAGAGGGAGGGGCCGCGTTTCTGAGAGACGGCGCGGACGGGCGGCCCTCCTGATGATTTGAGCTTCTGCCGAAGCGGAACCCCGCGGACGCAGAGGGAACGGAGCGAACAGAGCATGAAGCATGTCAGCATTGCCATCGACGGCCCCGCCGGGGCCGGGAAGAGTACCCTGGCCCGGGCCCTGGCCCGCCAGCTGGGGTATTTATATGTGGATACGGGGGCCATTTACCGCACTGTGGCCCTGCGCGCCCTCCGGGCGGGGGCCGACCCGGAGGACCCGGCCCAGGTAGTCCCGCTGCTGGAGGGGCTTGACCTGGCCATGGACTATGGCCCCGACGGGGAGCAGCGCATGTTTTTGGAGGGAGAGGACGTGTCCCAGGCCATCCGGGAGCACCGGATTTCCGGCCTGGCCTCCAAGGTGTCCGCCATCCCCCAGGTGCGGGACTTTCTGCTGGACTTTCAGCGCCGGCAGGCCCGGGAGCACGATGTGGTCATGGACGGGCGGGACATCGGGACGGTGGTGCTGCCCCAGGCGGATGTGAAAATCTTTCTGACCGCGGCCCCCGAGGCCCGTGCCCGGCGCCGTCTGCTGGAACTGCGGCAGCGGGGGCAGGAGGCCGATCTGGACACTGTTCTGCGGGACATTGTCCAGCGGGACTATGACGACGAGCACCGGCCAGTGGCCCCCCTGCGCCAGGCGGAGGGAGCGGTGCGGCTGGACACCACCCAGCTGAATCTGGAGCAGAGCCTTCAGAGCCTGTCATCTCTGGTAAAGGAGCGTTTGCAGCAGTGAATCAAGCAGAAGAAATCGAGCATACCAGAGCCGGACTGAACCGGATGTACCACTTTCTGTACGCCGTGATCTGGCCCTTTTTCAACCTGATCCGACCCCTTCGGGTCATAGGCCGGGAGCATATTCCGGAGGGGCCGGCGGTGATCTGCCCCAATCACACCACGGCCGGCGATCCCTTTTATGTAGTGTTTGCCTTTGGGCGGCACTATCCGCTGCGGGCCATGGCCAAGGTGCAGATTATGCGGGTGCCGGTGATCGGCTGGCTGCTGTCCAAGGCGGGCGTGTTCGGCGTGGACCGGGGGGCCGCCGATATGCAGGCGGTCAAGACCGCCCTGAAGTTTCTGAAGTGGGGCGACAAGCTGCTGATGTTCCCCGAGGGGACCCGGGTCCATGAGGGGGAGCATGTGGAGGCCAAGACCGGGGCCGCGCTGTTTGCCACCCGGACAGGGGCGCCGCTGCTCCCGGTGTATATCCAGAGCAAGAAGAAGCTGTTCCGCCGCAACACGGTGGTGATCGGGGAGCCCTATCAGCCCTCGTATGAGGGGCGCAAGCCCACCGCGGAGGAGCTGCAGACCATTGCCCACGACCTGATGGAGCGGGTCCATCGGCTGGGGGAGGGCGTGGAATGAAGGTGATTCTGGCCAGGTCCGCCGGATTCTGCTATGGCGTGCGCCGGGCGGTGGAGCTGGCGGAGGAGGCCGCCCGCTCCGGCGGCCCCTGCGTCATGCTGGGCTCCATCATCCATAACCGGGACGTGGTGGATCATCTGGCGGCCCGGGGCCTGCGGTCGGTGGACAGCCCGGACCAGGTGCCGCCGGGATGGGGCGTGATTGTCCGCTCCCACGGGGAGGGCTGGGCGGTCTATGAGCGGCTGGAGGAGCGGGGCGCCCGGGTGCTGGACGCCACCTGTCCCAACGTCAGCCGCATCCACCAGCTGGTGGCCCGGGCGGAGGAGCGGGGGCGGCAGCCGGTGATTGTGGGGACGCCGGACCACCCGGAGGTGCTGGCCATTGCCGGCTGGTGCCGGAATCCGGCGGTGGTTTCAGGGGCGGAAGAGCTGGAAAAATGGCTGTCTGAGCGGCAGGAACGCCGGTCTGAGCCCCTGACATTTGTGTCCCAGACCACATCCACTCAGAAAATTTGGAATGACTGCGTGAAAAAAGCAAAAAAAGAGTGTACAAACGCAGAATTTTTTGATACAATATGTGGAGCGACATCTACTCGCCAGGAAGAAGCGCGTCAGCTGGCCCGACAGTGCGGCCTGATGGTGGTGGTGGGGGACCGGAACAGCTCCAATACCAAGCGGCTTGCGGAGATCTGTCGGGAGTCCTGCCCCTGCGTGCTGCTGATCGAACGGGCGGGGGAGCTGGATCTGAACAGTCTGCCCAGGGTAGATATGGTCGGAATCACGGCTGGCGCGTCGACGCCTGCGTGGATAATAAAGGAGGTCTATGACAAAATGAGCGACGAAATCATGGAGATCGAAAAATCCTTCGCGGAGATGCTGGAGGAGTCGATCAAAACTTTAAATAATGGGGATAAGGTAACTGGTACCGTTGTAGCCGTCACGCCCACTGAGGTCCAGGTGGAACTGGGGATCAAGTATCCCGGCTACATTGCCCTGTCCGAGCTCACCGACGACCCCACCGCCAAGGTGGAGGATCTGGTGAAGGTGGGCGACGAGATCGAGGCCATTGTCACCCAGGTCAGCGACCGGGACTGCCTGGTCAAGCTGTCCAAGCGACGCCTGGACATCAACAAGGGCTGGGAAGAGATCGAGGCCGCCAAGGACAGCGAGGCTGTGCTGGAGGGCTTTGTCACGGAGGACAACAAGGGCGGCGTGGTCGTCTCCGTCAAGGGCATTCGGGTGTTCGTTCCCGCCTCTCAGACCGGTCTGCCCCGGGAGACTCCCATGAACACCCTGCTCAAGCAGAAGGTGCGTCTGGTCATCACCGAGGTCAACCGGGCCCGCCGCCGCGTGGTGGGCTCCATCAGCCGCGTCCAGCGGGCTGAGCGGGCCGCCGCCGCCGAGAAGGTGTGGGCCGAGATCGAGGAGGGCAAGCACTACACCGGCACCGTGAAGTCCCTGACCTCTTACGGCGCCTTTGTGGACATCGGCGGGGTGGACGGCATGGTCCACATCTCCGAGCTGTCCTGGAGCCGCATCAAGCACCCCTCCGAGGTGGTGAAGGTGGGCGACACCGTGGACGTGTACGTCATCTCCTTCGACCGGGAGAAGAAGAAGATCTCCCTGGGCATGAAGGACCGCAGCCAGGATCCCTGGACGGTCTTCACCACCACCTATCAGGTGGGCGACGTGGCCAATGTGCGCATCGTCAAGCTGATGACCTTCGGCGCCTTTGCCGAGGTGGTGCCCGGCGTGGACGGCCTGATTCACATCTCCCAGCTGGCCGATCACCGCGTGGAGAAGCCCGGCGACGTGGTGGCCGAGGGCGACCGCGTGGATGTGAAGATCATCGACGTGGATATGGAGAACAAGAAGATCTCCCTGTCCATCCGCGCTCTGCTGGAGGAGGCCCCCCAGGAGGAGGAGCCCGCCGAGGAGCAGGACGCCCAGGAGTCTGAGCCCCAGGAGTAAGTTCCCACAGAGAAGGCCGGCCGCGTGCAGCGGCCGGCCTTTTTTCCTCTCCGCCCGCGGCGGGGAGGCGATTTGTAAATTTTCCGGAAAACCGCCCTGAGGGAGTGGCGGAAGTGAATAAACTGCGCTATAATAGAGCTGATCCAAATTCGCAGTGATAGAGAGGTTGATCATCATGCCCACCAACCGATATGAAAGTCCCCTGTCCTCCCGCTATGCCAGCGACGAGATGCAGTATATCTTCTCCGCCGACAAGAAATTTTCCACCTGGCGCCGCCTGTGGGTGGCTCTGGCCCGGGCGGAGATGGAGCTGGGCCTGCCGGTGACCCGGGAGCAGGTGGAGGAGCTGGAGGCCCATCTGACCGACATCGACTATGAGAAGGCCGCCCAGTGGGAGAAAAAGCTGCGCCACGACGTGATGGCCCATGTCCACACCTACGGAGAACTGTGCCCCAAGGCCATGCCCATCATTCACCTGGGGGCCACCAGCTGCTATGTGGGGGACAATACCGACGTGATCCTCATGCGGGAGGCCCTGCTTCTGGTCCGGGATAAGCTGGTGCGGGTGCTGGCCCACCTGGCCGAGTTTGCCCGGCGGTACAAGGACCTGCCCACTTTGGGCTTTACCCACTTCCAGGCCGCCCAGCTGGTCACGGTAGGCAAGCGGGCCACCCTCTGGATGAACGAGCTGCTTATGGACCTGGAGGAGGTGGAGTACCGCATCTCCACCCTGAAGCTGCTGGGCTCCAAGGGGACCACCGGCACCCAGGCCTCCTTCCTGGAGCTGTTCGAGGGGGACCACGAGAAGGTCAAGGAGCTGGAGCGGAAAATCGCCGCCGAGATGGGCTTTGACGCCGTGGTGCCGGTGAGCGGGCAGACCTACTCCCGGAAGATGGACTACAACGTGGTGTCCACCCTGGCCGGCATCGCCCAGAGCGCCAGCAAGTTCGCCACCGACCTGCGGCTGCTGTGCCACCTGAAGGAGGTGGAGGAGCCCTTCGAGGCCAACCAGATCGGGTCCTCCGCCATGCCCTATAAGCGCAACCCCATGCGGTGCGAGCGCATCTGCGCTCTGGCCCGGTATGTGATGGTGGACGCGGGCAACCCCGCCGTCACCGCCGCCACCCAGTGGTTCGAGCGGACTCTGGACGATTCGGCCAACAAGCGCCTGTCGGTGCCGGAGGCCTTCCTGGCGGTGGACGCCATTTTGAACATCTATGCCAATGTGGCCGCCGGTCTGGTGGTCCACCCCAAGGTCATTGAGAAGCATGTGCTGGAGGAGCTGCCCTTTATGGCCAGCGAGAACATCATGATGGACGCGGTGAAGCGGGGAGGCAACCGGCAGGAGCTCCACGAGCGGATCCGGGTGCTCTCCCAGCAGGCGGGCTATCATGTGAAGGAGGAAGGGCGGCCCAACGACCTGATTGACCTGATGGCCGCCGACCCCGCCTTCGGCATGACGAAGGAGGAGCTGTCCGTCCATCTGGAGCCCAGCCGTTACATCGGCCGGTGCCCGGAGCAGGTGGAGGAGTTCCTGACCCGGGAGGTCCAGCCGGTTCTGGATCGATATGCTCAGGCCCTGTCCGGCCCGGAGACGGAGCTGAAGGTCTGAGTACGGGAGGGAAGCACCTTGGGACACGACCGGCGCAACCCCTATCTGGCCGCGGGCCTGACTGCCTTTGCGGTTATCGCGGGGTCTCTGCTCTTATTTTTCCTGCTGTTTCACTTTCGGACGGTGGCCTCCTATTTGGGGACCATTGCAAGGATTCTGCGGCCCATTTTCATGGGGGCGGTGATCGCCTTCCTGCTGGTGCCGGTACACCGCTGGATTTCCGGCCTGCTGCGGGACGTGGTGCCCGAGCGATGGCGTGCCGTCCGCTGGGTGAAGCGGGTGACGGGTTTCCTGGCCATTCTGCTCAGCCTTCTGCTGGCCTGTCTGCTGATCTATGTGCTGCTGGCCATGGTGATCCCCCAGGTCTGGCAGAGCATTGTGGATCTGGTGATGGCGGTTCCCGACTACATTGTGGGAATCCAGAACTGGCTGCGCACCTTCCTGGATGATAATCCGGACATTCAGGCGGCGGTGCTCTCCGTCTACTCCTCCGCGGCAGCCTCTCTGGAGCAGTGGCTCAACTCGGATATTCTGCCCAATCTGGAATCTGTTACCGCCACGCTGAACTGGCTCCGCTCTGACATCCTGCCCAATATCACCGGAGTGGTGACCGGAGTGTCGGCAATTTTCCTGGGTCTGTTCAATCTGATCAAGGATTTGGTTATTGCCATCATCGTCTCGGCCTATCTGCTGGCCCGAAAGGATGTGCTGGCAGCCCAGAGCAAGAAGATCGTGTACAGCATCCTGCCCACCCGGGGGGCTGACCTGATCGTCAATGAGGCCCGCAGCGGGTATCGGATCATGAGCGGATTCATCACCGGCAGCCTGCTGGTCTCCCTCATCATCGGCGTGGTCTGCTTTGTGTTCTGCAGCCTGTTCCAATTTCCCTATCCCGCGCTGATCGCCACCATCATCGGCGTGACCAACGTGATCCCCTTCTTCGGCCCCTTTATCGGGGCGGTCCCCTCGCTGTTTCTGATCTTTATTGTCAATCCCATCCAGAGCATCTACTTCGCCATTTTTCTTCTGGTGATGCAGCAGCTGGACGGCAATATCCTGACGCCCAAGGTCCTGGGCGGTTCCACCGGACTGGACTCCTTCTGGGTTCTGTTTTCCATCATCCTGTTCGGCGGCCTGTTCGGCTTTGCCGGCATGGTGCTGGGGGTGCCCGTGTTCGCCATGGTGTACAGCGTGATCAGCCGCCTGGTCCGGCGGGGGCTCCGCCAGCGGGCCCTGCCGGAGGAGACCGGAGAATACATGGGGCGCACCGGCCCCATGTCCCGGGAGAAGCCGGGGGAATAAGCCGATCAAAATGAAAAAGCGGCCGCGCCCGCTCCCCGGCTTTGCCGGAGGGCGGGCGCGGTTTTTAGTCTGTCAGGGCTTGTGTGCCTTCTCCTTGCCGCTGATCTCCTCCATGGAGATCCGCCATACGCTGGTGACGGACAGGCTGTTGGCGATGGCGGCCTCAAAGGCGCCGCCCTCCACATGCTCGGGCGTCAGCTTTTGGCACAGGGCCCGCAGGGCCATCACCTTTTCCCGGTCGTCCGAGACCTCCCGGGCCCGGCCGGTGACAATGACCGATTGAAAATAGGTGGTGTACATGGCCGGCGGCACAAAGGCGGGCTGATCTCCGCCCACGAAAGTGACGCATACATTGGGATGGGCCCGAAGCAGATCCAGCTTGCGCCCCTGGCGGGCGCAGTGAAAATACAGATCGCCGCCCACCCGCACAAAGGAGAGGGGGAGGCAGTAGGGGACCTCCCCGCCGGTGGAGAGGGCCATGACCCCGTGGGAGCACCGGTCGATCAGGGCCAGAGAGAACTCCCGGTCCCGGGCGCGGTCACTTCTTCTCATTTTCAAGGGCGTTTTCCTCCAGCAGCTTTGTGACGTTCAGATAGAATTTTCCCGGGTCGGCCCGAAAGGCGTCGCTCCAGGCGGCGGCCCGCTCCCGGTTCGGGGAGAGCAGCTCCAGATGGAGCATGGGGGTGTCCAGGTCGTGAAGCGTCAGGCACAGGGTGGCGGTGCCGTCCGGGTTGTCGGTGACGCTGACCTGAACCTGAGCCTCCCGGCGAAGAGCGTCGTTGACCTTGACCAGATTTTCGTCACAGTGCAGCCGCACCGAATAGGGCAGGCTGCTCTCGCAGATCTGGCTGTTGCGGCGGCCCTTCTCGGTGATGGAATACCGGTCTCCCTCGTGGTTCAGCTGGCCGGTGGCCACCATGTGTTCCACCGCCTGGGTGAGGGAGAAGTAGTCCACGCCGGCGTCGCACAGCGCCAGCTCGAACAGCTGCAAAAAGGTGATGGGAGCGGCTGTCCGGTCCATGATGTACAGGACCAGCAGCTTCAGATCCAGGTCATCCTGGATAAAACCGATCGACATGGAGAGGTCCTCCTTTCAGGAAAGCTATCTTCTATTATATCCGGAAATGGGAAAAAGGCAAGAGCGGACCGGGGGCGGGGCACCAAATAACGCCGGATACATAAGATGGGGTGTAAGCAAACCCCAGACGGGCGTTTTGCCTGCCCATAACCACCCAAATTTAGGAGGGAACGATATGCCAGAAAAGGTCGTGCCCGGCCCCGTCTGCGAGGACCGCAGTATCCGGGAGGCCGTGTGCATACACACCAAGAAAATCTTTGACTCCTGCAAAGACCGTGACTGCGTGGAGGACCTGCGGGTCTATCCAACCCGGTGCTCTCAGGATATGATCGACCGGGCGCAGTCCGTCAAAGC
>CALWVX010000029.1 GCA_944385065.1 uncultured Oscillospiraceae bacterium
CACTTCACCGGCGACTTCAACGCCATCGGCATCGCCAACAACCTGATGTCCGCCATGATCGACAACCACATCCAGCAGGGCAACGCCCTGGACATCGACGTGCGCAACATCCCCTGGAAGCGCGTCGTGGACATGAACGACCGCCAGCTGCGCCACATCGTCTGCGGCCTGGGCGGCAAGGCCTCCGGCGTGCCCCGTGAGGACGGCTTCGACATCGTGGTGGCCTCCGAGATCATGGCCGTGCTGTGCCTGTCCACCGGTCTGGCCGACATGAAGGCCCGTCTGGCCAAGATGGTCGTCGCCTACAACCGCGCCGGCGAGCCCATCACCGCCCATGACCTGAAGGCCGAGGGCGCCATGGCCGCCGTCCTGAAGGACGCCATCAAGCCCAACCTGGTCCAGACTCTGGAGCACACCCCCGCCTTCATCCACGGCGGCCCCTTCGCCAATATCGCCCACGGCTGCAACTCCATCCAGGCCACTGAGACCGCTATGAAGCTCAGCGAGTACACCGTCACCGAGGCCGGCTTCGCCGCCGACCTGGGCGCCGAGAAGTTCCTGGACATCAAGTGCCGCGCCGGCGGGTTCCACCCCGACGCCGTGGTCATCGTGGCCACCGTCCGCGCCCTGAAGTATCACGGCGGCGTGCCCAAGGCCGACCTGAACAACGAGAACCTGGAGGCTCTGGAGAAGGGCCTGCCCAACCTGCTGCAGCACGTGGACAACGTGAAGAACGTCTACGGCCTGCCCTGCGTGGTGGCCATCAACGCCTTCCCCACCGACACCGAGGCCGAGCTGAAGCTGGTGGAGGAGAAGTGCAAGGAGCAGGGCGTCAACGTCCGTCTGTCCGAGGTCTGGGCCAAGGGCGGCGAGGGCGGCCGCGCGCTGGCCGAGGAGGTTGTCCGCCTGTGCGAGCAGGAGAGCAGCGACAGCTTCAAGTTCGTCTATGAGCTGGACTCCACCATCGAGGAGAAGCTGAACGCCATCGCCACCAAGGTCTACCGGGCCGACGGCGTGGTGCTGACCGCGGACGCCAAGAAGCAGGTCAAGCAGCTGACTGAGATGGGCTTTGACAAGATGCCCATCTGCATGGCCAAGACTCAGTTCTCCTTCTCCGACGACGCCTCCAAGCTGGGCGCTCCCCGCGGCTTCAAGATCACCGTGCGCGAGGTGAAGGTGAATGCCGGCGCCGGCTTCCTGGTGGCCAAGACCGGCAACATCATGACCATGCCCGGCCTGCCCAAGGTTCCCGCCGCTGAGCGGATCGACATCGACGAGAACGGCAAGATCACCGGTCTGTTCTAAGTCGGCCGGACATGGTCCCGGGTCCCCGCCGCGGGCCCAGCGAGAGCGGGCCGCGGTGGGAAAGGAGGAGCAGCGGAGTGATCGAGCTCCCGCGCCTGCGCGGGAGCGAGAGATACCAAGCTTGCGACGACGCGCCCGGCCTGCCCAAGGTTCCCGCCGCTGAGCGGATCGACATCGACGAGAACGGCAGGATCACCGGCCTGTTCTGATCGTCTGACGTCCTGATTGTATCGTTCTGGAAGGATTTCCCTCTCTAACCGCCCGGTCGAGCGCTGTGCGCCCGGCCGGGCGGCCTTTTTGCCTTCCGGCCCGGTTCCATGACATGAAAGCCCCTCCGGCTCTTCGCCGGAGGGGCTTTTTGAAAACCGTTCCGCTTATTTTTCCCCGGGAATGGGGATGTCCTTGGCGTCAAAGTAGGTCTTCAGAGCCACGGAGGTCTGAGAGTCGCCATACTGCTTGATGGCGCTCAGCAGGGCCTCCAGCTCCTGAGTCCCCTGGACGGCAAACCGGAGCACGGCGTTGAACACCCCGATGGTGTGGTAGTGGGCGATGATCGCCGGATGCTTCTGACAGAAGAGACAGAAGTCGTTATACTTCTCAGGCTCCGGCGCCACCATGATGAAGCCGGTCATGTTGTAGTTCAGCCGCTCCCGGTCCACCTCGATCCGGTAGGTGCGGATGATCCCCTGCTCTTCCAGGCGGCGGGTGCGCTCGGAGACAGCGGGAGCGGTGAGGCCGACCTGATCGCCGATGCTCTTCAACGTGGCCCGGCTGTCCCGCTGCAGGATGTTCAGGATCTGATAGTCGGTGCGATCCATGGGGCTCTCCTTTCTCTGCCGGTTAACGGACGATGACGCCCTTTTTGATGACGCCGCGGGTCAGGTTGCTGCCCACCCGATAGCAGATATAGTCCAGGTCGGGGGCGTCCCAGATCACCAGATCGGCCTGCTTGCCCGGCTCCACCGAGCCCACCTTGTCCGCCAGATCAATGGCGGCGGCGGCGTTGAGGGTGACGGCGGTGAGCACCTCCTCGGGGGTGAGGCGGTACTTCAGGCAGCCCAGATTGATGACGAACTGCAGGTTCAGGCAGGGGCAGGAACCGGGGTTGAAGTCGGTGGCCATGGCCACCGCCACGCCGGCGTTCACCATATCCCGGGCGGGAGCGAAGGTGGAGCCCAGGTTGAAGCTGGTGGCGGGCAGCAGGCAGGCGACCACGTTGCCCCTGGCCATGCTGGCGATGCCCTCGGGGGGGCAGACGATCAGGTGCTCGGCGGAGATGGCGCCGATCTCCCCGGCCAGCTGGGAGCCGCCGATGGCCTCGATCTCGTCGGCGTGGATCTTGGGCCGCAGGCCGTATTTCAGACCGGCCTCCAGCACCTGCCGGGCCTCCTCCACCGAGAAGGTGTCGGCCTCGCAGAACACGTCGCAGAACCGGGCGATGCCCTGCTCCTTCACCGCGGGCATCATCTCTTCGCACACCAGGCGGATATATTCGGCCCGGTTGTCCTTGTACTCGGCGGGGACCAGATGGGCGCCCATGAAGGTGGCAACCACGTCCATGGGGTGCTCCTCCTGGAGCCGGCGGATGGCCCGCAGCTGCTTGAGCTCATGCTCCAGAGCCAGACCGTAGCCGCTCTTGGCCTCGCAGGTGGTCACGCCGAAGGACATCATCTCGTCCAGGGCCTTGGCGGCCTTGGCGGTCAGCTCCTCCTCGGTGGCGCTGCGGGTGGCGTTGGTGGTGGACTGGATGCCGCCGCCGGCGTTCTGAATCTCCAGATAGGTCTTGCCGTGGAGCTTCAGACCCAGCTCGTTCTGGCGCCAGCCGCCGAAGATCAGGTGGGTGTGGGCGTCCACCAGACCGGGGGTGACCAGGCTGCCCTGGGCGTCCACCACCTGGGCGGCCTCGACGGCGGGGGCGGGGCCGGTGCCCACCTGGGAGATCAGCCCGTCCTCGCACAGGACCCAGGCGTCTTTCCAAATCTGGATCTCTCCCTGCTCGGCGCCCTTTTTGGGGCCTTTGCCCAGGGGGGTGGCCAGCATTCCGATGTTGGTCAGCAGAAGTTTGGACATGGGAACCACTTCCTTTCTGTATTGCCACAAGCGGGGGCGCAGAAACGCCCCCGCTTGGTTTTCATGTTGATGGAAGAACTCAGCCCTCCACGGACTTCAGAGCCTTCTCCACCATGGCCTCGTCGGCCAGGTAGGGCAGGGTGATGTGGTCGTGGCCCTCGTACAGCTTGTTGTACTCGGCAGCCGTGGACAGCGCGTTCTCGTTGCGGGCCCAGGCACGGCGGGAAACACCCACCATGGTGTCCCAGGGCATGGCCATCTTCAGGATGTTGTCCACCCGCTCGGAGCCGTCCAGCACCATGCCGAAGCCGCCGTTGATGGCGTTGCCGATACCGGTGCCGCCGCCGTTGTGCAGGGCGATGTAGCTCATGCCGCGGGCAGCGTTGCCGGCGTAGCACTGGGTGGCCATCTCGGCCATGATGTTGGAGCCGTCCTTGATGTTGGAGGTCTCACGGAAGGGGGCGTCGGTTCCGCCGGTGTCGTGGTGGTCGCGGCCCAGGATGACGGGGCCGATCTCGCCGTTGCGGACCATCTCGTTGAACTTCAGAGCGATGTTCATGCGGCCCAGAGCGTCCTGATACAGGATACGGCACTGGGTGCCCACCACCAGCTTGTTCTTCTTGGCGTCCCGGACCCAGACATAGTTGTCATAGTCCTGATAGCGGCGGTTGTGGGCCTTGATATACTCGGCGGCGGCGGCATCGGTCTTGTCCAGGTCCTCGGGGTTCCGGGACAGGCAGCACCAGCGGAAGGGGCCGTAGCCGAAGTCGAACAGGCAGGGACCCAGGATGTCTTCCACGTAGGAGGGGAAGATGAAGCCGTCCAGGTCGTTCTCGCCGTTCTTGCAGATGCTCTTGACGCCGGTGTCGTACACGGCCTTCAGGAAGCTGTTGCCGTAGTCGAAGAAGTAGGTCCCCCGCTCGTGGAGCTTGCAGATCATCTCATAGTGGTGCTGCAGGGTCTTGTCCACCAGCTTGGCGAAGCCCTCGGGATCCTTGTCCAGCATCTCAGTGCGCTGCTCGAAGGTCAGGCCCTGGGGGCAGTAGCCGCCGTCATAGGGCACGTGGCAGGAGGTCTGGTCGGAGAGCAGGTCCACGTGGATGTTGTTGTCGTACAGGTACTCCAGCAGATCCACCACGTTGCCGTGATAGGCCACGGCGCAGGGCTCCTTCTTCTCCATGTGCTCCTTGGCGATGGCCCAGGCCTCGTCCAGGCTGTCGGTGCGGTGGCTGACCCAGCCCTGGGTGTACCGGGTGTCGATGCGGGAGTCGTCCACCTCGGCGATGATGGAGGCGGCGCCGGCGATCTCAGCGGCCTTGCCCTGGGCGCCGGACATGCCGCCCAGACCGGCGGACACAAACAGGCGGCCGGCCAGGTTGCCGTCCTGGGGGATGCCCAGCTTCAGACGGCCGGCGTTGAGCAGAGTGTTGAAGGTGCCGTGGACGATGCCCTGGGGCCCGATGTACATCCAGCCGCCGGCGGTCATCTGTCCGTAGTTGGCCACGCCCAGGGCGGCGGCCCGGTTGAAGTTCTTCTGGTCGTCGAAGGTGCCCACCATCAGACCGTTGGTGATGATGACACGGGGAGCCAGCTTGTGGCTGTGGAACAGGCCCAGGGGGTGGCCGGACATGACCACCAGGGTCTGCTCGTCGGTCAGGACCTCCAGGTACTTCTTGATCAGGCGGTACTGCATCCAGTTCTGGCAGACCTGACCGGTCTCGCCGTAGGTGACCAGCTCATAGGGGTACAGGGCCACGTCGAAGTCCAGGTTGTTGTCGATCATGACCTGGATGGCCCGGCCCTCGATGCAGGCGCCCTTGTACTCGTCGATGGGCTTGCCGTACAGCTTGCCGGCGGGGCGGAAGCGGTAGCCGTAGATGCGGCCGTGCTCCTCCAGCTCCTGGGCGAACTCCTTGGCCATCTGCTCGTGATGGTCGGGGTGGATGTAGCGCAGGGCGTTCTTGATGGCCAGGATCTTGTCAGACTCGCTCAGGTGGCTCTCACGGCGGGGAGCGCGGCGGTACTGGGGATCAAACTGGGGATACTCCGGCAGATCGTAGTCCAGCTTGATGGTCATGGCATCTGCTGCGTTCATGGGAAACTCCTCCTTTTTATTATGTCCAAATTCCGTTTAGTGAAAACATCTGAATTTCTTCTGATGTCCTCCTTCTGGCTTGTATTTTATCTCAAATCCGCTAGTAAGGAAAGAACCACTATTGTATATTTGCGATACTAAAAAAGTATAACCGGAGAAGGGGCTTCCACCGCGGAGCCGGACAGCGGTTTACCGGCGCAGATAGGAGGGGGGCCGGTACTGCAGGGCCTCGGCCAGATGGGGAGTCCGGATGGTCTCGCTGCCGTCCAGATCGGCGATGGTCCGGGCCACCCGGAGGATGCGGTCATAGCTGCGGGCGGTGAGGCCCATCCGGTCGAAGGCCCCCCGCATCAGCGCCCGGCAGCCCTCGTCCAGGGCGCAGAACCGGTCCAGCCCCTCCCGGCCCAGACGGGCGTTGCAGGGTACGCCGGTATCTCCCTGCCGGGCGGTCTGGCGCGCCCGGGCGGCGTCCACCCGCTTCTTCACTTGGGCGGAGGACTCGGTCTGCTCCCGCCGGGACAGCTCGTCAAATTCCAGGGGGGCCACCTCCACAAACAGGTCCAGCCGGTCCAGCAGGGGGCCGGACAGCCGGGAGAGGTATTTCTTCACCTCCGCCTCGGTGCACCGGCACCGGCCCGAGGGGTGGCCGTACCAGCCGCACCGGCAGGGGTTCATGGCGCACACCAGCATGAAGCGGCTGGGGTAGGTGACGGTGCCGGCGGCCCGGGAGATCTGCACCTGCCCGTCCTCCAGGGGCTGCCGGAGCACCTCCAGCACCTCCTTGGGGAACTCGGGCAGCTCGTCCAGAAACAGCACCCCGTTGTGGGCCAGGGAGATCTCCCCGGGCCGGGGGTTGGAGCCGCCCCCGGCCATGCCGGTGGCTGAGATGGTGTGGTGGGGGGAGCGGAAGGGCCGCAGGGAGATGAGGGGGCGCTCCGGCGAGGTGAGCCCCATGACCGAGTGGATCTCGGTGCACTCCAGGGCCTCCTGGCGGGTCATGTCCGGGAGGATGCCGGGCAGCCGCCGGGCCAGCATGGACTTGCCCGTCCCCGGCGGGCCGGACATGAGAACGCTGTGCCCGCCCGCGGCGGCGATCTCCAGGGCCCGCTTCACCTGCTCCTGCCCCTTCACATCGGAGAAGTCTGGGGCCTGGACGGCGTCCGCCCCCGGCTGCCAGGCGGGGGCGGGGGAGATGGGCTCCTCCCCGGTGAGGTGGCGGACCAGCTGCTCCACGTCCCGGACCGGGTAGACCACGGGCCCCTGGGCCAGGGTGGCCTCGGCGGCGTTGTCCTCGGGGACGTACAGGGCCTGAATGCCCGCCCGCCCGGCGGCCAGCGCCATGGGCAGCATGCCCGCGCAGGGCCGCAGCCGGCCGGACAGGGACAGCTCCCCCAGAAAGGCGCAGTCTTCCCCGGGCAGCCGCAGCTGCCCCCCGGCGGCCAGAATGCCCACCAGCATGGGCAGGTCGTACAGGGTCCCAACCTTCTTCACATGGGCGGGGGCCAGATTGACGGTGATCCGGCTGACGGGGAAGGGGAAGCCGCAGTTCTTGATGGCGGCGCGCACCCGCTCCCGGGCCTCGTTCACCGCCGCGTCGGGCAGGCCCACCACCGTGAAGGCGGGCAGGCCGCCGGACAGGTCGCACTCGGCGCTCACCGGATAGCCGGTGACCCCCTGAATACCCAGGGAGCGGATGGAGCATACCATGTCCCCACCTCCGATCGCTTTCAGATTCTCACCGCTATTGTAGCGGGTCCCGGCGGAAATTGCAAGCCTGAGGCGGCGGCTGGGTCGGAGCGGTTTGTCGACGAATTATCGACGCTTCCCGTCTATGATTAACCATATTCAACAGAAGAATGTGGGGAAAGACACGTCCTCTCTGTGCACTTTTTAATGATAGAGGAGGCTTCCATCATGACAGAACTCTTCCGCCAGGCGGAGCAGCTCCAGGACCAGCTGGTGGCCTGGCGCCGGGACCTGCACCGGATTCCGGAGACGGGGCTGGTGCTGCCCCAGACCGCGGCCTATGTCCAGAAGGTGCTGACCGAGCTGGGGCTGACCTGGCAGGAATACCCGGGACACTCGGGAATGACGGTGCGGATCGGGGGCGGGCCGGGAAAAACGGTGGCCCTCCGGGCGGACATGGACGGACTGAAGGTGCAGGAGGACACCGGCCTGCCCTATGCCTCCCAGAACGGAAACATGCACGCCTGCGGGCACGACAGCCACACCGCCATGCTGCTGGGGGCGGCAAAACTGCTGAAGGAGCATGAGAAGGAGCTTCAGGGGACTGTCAAGCTGATCTTCCAGCCTGCCGAGGAGGGCCCCGGCGGGGCCGAGCCCATGGTGCGGGACGGCGTGATGAAGGATGTGGACGGCATTTTCGCCCAGCACATCGGGGACCTGTTTTCCGGGACCGGCAAGCGGACGGTGGATGTGACCTGGGCCGAGACCACCGCCGCCGACGACCAGGTGATCATCCACATCACCGGCCTGGGCGGCCACGGGGCCAATCCCCAAAAATGCGTGGACCCGGTGGTGATCGCCGCCCAGATCATCCAGAACCTGCAGTATATCGTCAGCCGGGAGACCGACCCCTTTGACAGCGTGGTCATCACCATCGCCAGCGTGGAGGCAGGCCGGGGCACCTTCAATGTGATCCCCGAGGAGGCCACCCTGAAGGGGACCATCCGCAACGCCTCGCCCCGGACCCGGGATCAGGTGCTGGACCGCATCCGAGAGGTGGCCCAGCAGACGGCTGCCATGATGCGGGCCGGCTGCACGGTGGAGTATGTGGACGGCTACCCCGCCCTGGTCAATGACCGGGCCATGGTGGAGTCCTTCCTGCGCACCGCCCGTGCCGCCCTGGGGGAGGAGGAGGTTAACATCCTGCCCCACGGCATGACCGGCGGAGAGGACGCCGCCTTCTTCTTCCGGGAGAAGCCCGGCTGCTTCTTCGTGCTGGTGAGCTCGGCCCCCTGCCCCCTGGACGGCATGGTGTACGGGGCCCACCACCCGCGGTTCTGCCTGGACGAGTCGGTGTTCTGGAAAGGGTGCGGCCTGATGGCCCAGAGCGCGGCAAACTGGCTGGCGGAGCAGAAGAGCGGCGGGCAGTAAGCCGGAACAGCGGCGAATACGCCGCTGTGATAGTGTACAAAAGCCGCTGAGGCGGCGCAGATTCCCTTATGGAATCAGTCTATTGACAGGGGAGAAGATTCTCCATTATAATTATTAGCGAAATAGTTCACTACTTTGCTAAATAAACACAGAAAAAAACTTAAAATAATTTAGTTGACTGCTGTTTTGTGGAAAGTTTTCCGCATTTTCTGCAAAAAGTGTTCCATTTTACCGTTGGAAAACGGGAACTTTATTGTGATAGTGCACAAAACCAGGCTTGACGATGCCAATTTACATTGGTAAAATAGACCTAACGTTGTGTGCGGCGCCGCGGCCCGGGCGGGAAAAGGGTCCTTGCCTCCGGCCTGAAAGGTCAGATTGGCCCGTGTGTGACAGATTAGGAGGATGCAATCATGGATATGGAAAAAAGCTTTTTGGAGCCCTTTGTGACCGAGGCGGTGAAGAAGCACCACCAGCAGGCCGTGGAGCTGTGCGACGACCTGTACGCCCATCCCGAGGTGTCCGATCAGGAGTTCCGCTCCAGCCAGAAGATCGTGGACATTCTGCGGCAGGCCGGCTATGAGGTGGAGTACCCCTACCTGGGCCACCCCACCGCCTTCCGGGGCGTCATTGATAACGGAGACGGTCCGGCGGTGGGCATTCTGGTGGAGTACGACGCCCTGCCCGGCATCGGCCACGGCTGCGGCCACAACGCCCACGGCTCCATGTCGGTGCTGGCCGCCCTGGCCATGGCGGAGCTGAAGGACCGCTTCCACGGCAAGGTCTATGTGTACGGCACCCCCGCCGAGGAGGAGGCCGGCGCCAAGGTGGGCATGGCGGCCAAGGGGGCCTTCGACGGGCTGGCCCTGGCCCTGATGATCCACAGCTGGAGCGGCGGAAAGAGCATGGCCGACATGGATGTGCTCAGCCTGCGCAACTACATCATCGAGTTTACCGGCGTTTCCGCCCACGCGGTGGCCGGCCCCTGGAAGGGGCACAGCGCCCTGGCCTGCGCCCGGAAATTCCTGGACCTGATCGACGCCCGCCGGGAGTGCTTCACCCCGGACATCCATGTGAACGGCGTCATCACCGACGGCGGCGTGTTCCCCAACATCCTGCCGGCCAAGGTCACCGTCCGGCTGGAGATTCGGACCGACTCTCAGGGCAAGCTGGAGCAGATGGACGAGATTGTCCGCAACTGCGCCAAGGGGGCCTGCATTGCGCTGGACTGCGACGTGACCTTCACCAAGGGCTTTGAGGACTTTGCCGATATGGTCCGGGTCCCGGCGCTGGAGCAGGCCACCATGAAGCTGTTTGAGGAGCTGGGCCAGGACTATGAGCCGGTCCCCACCCCCTGCGGGTCTTCCGACGTGGGCAATGTGAGCTATCACTGCCCCACCATTCAGCCCCAGCTGTCCATTACCGATTCGTTCTATGCTCTGCACACCGAACAGTTCCGGGACGAGACCATCAAGCCCAAGGGCCACGAGGCCATTTCCGTGGGCGCGCAGCTGATCGCCAGCCTGGTGTACCGGACCCTGACCGACGAGCAGTTCCGGGACGAGGTCTTCCGCTCCTATGAGCAGCAGCGGGAGAAGAAGCTGAATTCTTAAGGGAAAGGAGGAAACGGAAGCGAGCCTGAGGGGCCGCATGTTAAAAGAGAGTATCATTGAAAATCAAGGGAGAGAAAAGGAGGAATTTACATGAGCAACGGCAATACCCTGGAAAAGAAAAAGAAATTCTCAGCGCCGCACATCTATCTTCTGCTGGTCTGCGTCATCGTGGTATGTACCCTGCTGACCTGGATCCTGCCCGCCGGCGAGTTTGACCGGGAGATCAACGAGAACGGGACGGAGGTCGTGGTTCCCGGCACCTATCACGAGGTGGATGCCAGCCCGGTAGGACCCTTCCAGATGGTCCAGTCCCTGTATGTGGGCATGAACGACGCCGCCAATGTGGTGTTCTTCGTGTTCATCTCCTACGCCGCCATCGGCATCATAATTTCCAGCGGCGCATTCAACGGTCTGGTGGCCTTTCTGCTGCGGATCTTCAAAGGGAAGGCCAGGGCCGCCCTGATTCCCATCTTCATTACGGTGCTGGGCGCCGGCTCTTCCACCATTGGCCTGTATGAGGAGCTATTCCCATTTATCCCGGTGTTTGTGGGTATCTGCATTGCTCTGGGGTATGATGCCATTGTGGGTCTGGCCATTGTGGCGCTGGGCGCCGGCCTGGGCTATTCCGGCGCCACCATCAACCCCTTCACCGTGGGCCTTGCCCAGGGCGTGGCCGGTCTGCCCACCATGACGGGCATTCCCTTCCGGCTGTTCTGTCACGCCTGCTTTATCGTGGTGGGCTCCGCGCTGACTATCCGCTATGCCCTGAAGATCCAGGCCGACCCCACCAAGAGCCTGGTCTACTCCGACGGCCCCTCCAAGTTTGCCATGAGTGAGGAGGATATTCACAAGCACCCCTTCGGCATCCGGGAGAAGCTGGTCCTGGCCGTGCTGGTGATCGGCATCGTGGTCATTGTCTACGGCAGCCGCACCTATGGCTGGTACTTCCAGGAGCTGTCCGCCGTCTTCGTCATCATGGGCGTTATCAGCGCCATCATCATGGGCTACGGCCCCAACGCCATTGCGGAGAAGTTCGCCGACGGATTCAAGGACATCGCCATGGCCTGTATGGTTATCGGTATTGCCCGCGGCATTCTGATCGTGCTCCAGGAGGGCTGCATCATTGATACGGTGGTGTATTACGCCTCCCTGCCCCTGTCCGCCGTGCCCACCTGGCTGTCCGGCGTGGCCATGCTGTGCGTCCAGACTATCATCAGCTTCTTCATCGGTTCCGGCTCCGGTCAGGCGGCCACCTCCATGCCCATCATGGCTCCTCTGGCCGACCTGCTGGGCTTCTCCCGTGAGACCGCCGTGCTGGCCTTCCAGATGAGCGACGGACTGACCAACGCTCTGTGGCCCACCGGCATGACCGCCGTCATGTGCAGTCTGGCTGGGATCAAGATCCAGAAGTGGTGGAAGTGGTTTGTGCCCGTGTTCCTGTTCCTCTTCCTCACGGAGTGCATCCTGATGATCATCGCCGTTCAGACCGGATTCGGCCTGTAAGCGGCGCAGCGCAAACCCAACCCAAGCGGACACAGGAGCCGCCGCGGAGGCAAAACCCTCCGCGGCGGCTTTCTTATGTCTGCAAGACAGCCGTCCGCCGGAAAAAATCCCGGCGGAAAGTTTACAAATCCGAAAAAAAGTGCTAAACTATCCTCTGTACAGGGTTTGAAAGCCGGCGCCTTCTCTGCGGGTCGGCGTGTCCCGGCGCAATATAAGCAAACAGTTATAAAGATGATAACTGTTTTCGGAATGGCCGAACGGGGACAGGGCTGTACAATGTGCAGAGAGGGCTTTGGGCGCGCAGTGCGCCCCAAAATCAGGAAGAAAGTAGGGAACTCAATGGCAAGAAAGTTCAAAACCATGGACGGCAACAACGCCGCAGCCTATGTCAGCTACGCTTTTACCGAGGTGGCCGGCATCTATCCCATCACTCCGTCCAGCCCCATGGCCGACTATGTAGACCAGTGGGCGGCCCAGGGCCAGAAAAATATCTTCGGCACCACCGTGAAGGTCATCGAGATGCAGTCCGAGGCCGGCGCCGCCGGCACGGTGCACGGCTCGCTGAACGCCGGCGCCCTGACCACCACCTACACCGCCTCCCAGGGCCTGCTGCTGATGATCCCCAACATGTACAAGATCGCCGGCGAGCTGCTGCCCGCCGTGTTCCATGTGTCCGC
>CALWVX010000030.1 GCA_944385065.1 uncultured Oscillospiraceae bacterium
TGTTCTCCACGGTGATGTCCCCGAAAATGGCGTCGTGGAAGGTGGTGGTCCCCTCCCGGGGGATCTTCTGGCGGATCACATAGGGCTCGCCGGCGTCCACCCGGGCCTGGGCCTCCTCCGGACTCAGGGCCCGGCAGGGGTCCTCCCCCCGGTCAAACTCGCCGGTGTCCTCCTCCGACTCGGTCTTCTCACAGAAGCAGTAGTAGGCGTGCCCCTTCTCCACCAGCAGCCGGGCGTACCTCCCATAGGTGTCGCGCCGCTGGGTCTGGATGTAGGGGGCCACGGGGCCGCCCACGTCGGGCCCCTCGTCGTGGTTCAGGCCGCACTCGGCCAGGGTGCGGTAGATCAGCTCCTCGGCCCCCTCCACCTGGCGGCTCTGATCGGTGTCCTCGATGCGCAGGATGAAGGTCCCGCCCGCCCGCCGGGCGATCAGCCAGGTGTACAGGGCGGTGCGCAGATTGCCGATGTGCATATAGCCCGTGGGAGACGGGGCGAACCGGGTGCGCACCGTTCCGTGGGGGATCTTGGCCTCCATCTCCTCAAAATAGGTCATATCCAACGCCATATCGTGTTCCTCCGTCGAATGATCTGCGCCGGGCCGCTGGCCGGCGGATTTCTCTCTTTTTCTCCCGCGGGAGGCGCGGGACAGGCCGGCCTTCCGGCGGTTGGCGCGAGTGCGCCGTAAACTCGGAACCGCCGTCGGCGGCGGAGAATTGCGCAGGGGCGGCTTTTGCCGACCCCGAGCATTCAAATCCCGAAGGGTGGAGCCGCCCTATTGGCGGCGGAACCCAAAACGAAAGGACATCCTTACGGATGTCCTTTCGTTTTGGTGCGGCTGACGGGAGTCGAACCCGTACGCCCATAGGACACAAGCACCTCAAGCTTGCCAGTCTACCAATTCCAGCACAGCCGCAAAGTGCGGTCCGTTCAGACCGCTTGATTATTATACCGTCTTGGGCGGGATTTGTCAACCGGGATTTTCCGCTCCGTCCTGATTTTCCGCTTCTTTCCCGGCCTGCTCCTCTTTCTGGGCCGCAATGGCCTCCCGCTCCCGGATCAGCTCCTCCCGGAGCTGGAGGGTGTTCCACTCCCGGTTGGTGGCGGTGAGCACCGCCTTCAGGGGGATGGGGGGCAGCTTGGCCACCCGGATCACCTGCAGCACCTGGTTGAGGAAGGCGTTCCCCAGCCCGCAGAACACCAGCATGGACTCCTGGATGGGCTCCTGCGCCTCGCCCGGCTCCCCCTTTCCGTCGGCCAGCTCGGCCAGGGTCAGGTGGTACTGGTCGGGATTCACCACCCGCATGCGCAGGCGGAGCATGGCGAAAATCTGCCGCAGCTTGGAAAACTCCGGCCCGGAACAGTTGTACAGCAGCACAGTTCCTGATTTCCCGTTCTTCATGGTTATCTGTCCTTTCACGCCCGCGGGCGGCCCGGGGGCCGCCCGCGGGGAGGTTTTGTCGTGAACTTACACCTGGTCCAGCGCCTGGGCCAGATCGGCGATCAGATCGTCGGCGTCCTCGATGCCGCAGGAGAAGCGCACCAGATCAGGGGTGATGCCGGCGGCGGCCAGCTCCTGGTCGTTCATCTGCCGGTGGGTGGCGGAGGCAGGGTGCAGGCAGCAGGTGCGGGCGTCGGCCACATGGGTCTCGATGGCGGCCAGCTTCAGATTCTTCATGAAGGTCTCGGCCGCGGGCCGCCCGCCCTTGAAGCCGAAGGACACCACGCCGCAGGTGCCGTTGGGCAGGTACTTCTGAGCCAGCTCATAGTACTTGTCCCCCTCCAGGCCGGGATAGGTGACAAAGGAGATCTTGGGGTGGTTCTTCAGGAACTTGGCCACCGCCAGGGCGTTCTCACAGTGGCGGGCCATGCGCACGTGGAGGCTCTCCAGCCCCAGATTCAGCAGGAAGGCGTTCTGGGGGGACTGGATGGAGCCGAAGTCCCGCATGAGCTGGGCGGTGCACTTGGTGATAAAGGCGCCGCCCTGGCCGAACTTGGTGGCGTAGGTGATGCCGTGATAGCTCTCGTCGGGGGTGGTCAGGCCGGGGAACTTGTCGGCGTGAGCCATCCAGTCAAAGTTCCCGCTGTCCACAATGCAGCCGCCCACACCGGCCCCATGGCCGTCCATGTACTTGGTGGTGGAGTGGGTGACAATGTCGCAGCCCCACTCAATGGGACGGCAGTTCACCGGGGTGGCGAAGGTGTTGTCCACAATCAGGGGCACGCCGTGGGCGTGGGCCGCCTTGGCAAAGCGCTCGATGTCCAGCACGGTGAGGGCGGGGTTGGCGATGGTCTCGCCGAACACCGCCTTGGTGTTGGGCTTGAAGGCGGCCTCCAGCTCCTCATCGGTGCAGTCGGGCTCCACAAAGGTGAAGTCGATGCCCATCTTCCGCATGGTCACATGGAACAGGTTATAGGTGCCGCCGTAAATGGTGGAGGAGGCCACCACATGGTCGCCGCAGTTGGCAATGTTGAACACGGCGTAGAAATTGGCGGCCTGGCCGGAGGAGGTGAGCATGGCGGCGGTTCCGCCCTCCATGTCGCAGATCTTGGCGGCCACCATGTCGTTGGTGGGGTTCTGCAGACGGGTATAGAAATAACCGCTGGCCTCCAGATCGAACAGCTTGCCCATATCCTCGCTGGTGGCATATTTAAAGGTGGTGGACTGGATGATGGGGATCTGGCGGGGCTCCCCGTTTTCGGGAGTGTAGCCGCTCTGGACGCACTTGGTATTGATCTTGTAGTTGCTCAATGGAGTTCCCTTCTTTCTGGACGGTGCCAGGCATACGGCGCCTGGCGGGTTGATTCGGATAACCTCTCTAAGATTACAGGGCGCGGGGGGATTTGTCAAGAAAAAGTCTCCTCGCCCGAAACCTGCTGCACAATCAGCGAGTCCCACAGCAGCGCCTCCTCCGCCTGGAGCCGCTGGTTTCCCCGGTACCCGGTGTTGTGTCCGCCGGAGCGGATTTCCACCGCCTCCACCCCGTCCAGCTGGGACAGGGTGAGCACAATGCAGTAGTCGGCCAGGGTCAGGGAGATGTCGGTGAGGGCCCCGTACTGTTCCGACAGCGTGACCTGGAGGACGCCGGGCTCCTCCTCATCCCAGTCACAGCTGCGCAGGCTGACGCCCCGGGGGAAGGGCGAGGCCAGCTCCTCCTGGGTGGGTCCGGCCAGCAGGGCCTCCAGCAGATCCTCCGGGGAGGGATCCTCGCCGCCGGAATAGGGCTCCCAGTCCAGCGCGGACCCCTGGAGCTTCTCCCCCGCAGGCAGAAAATACAGCATATAGTCCGGCCGGGTCCGCTCCCCGCCGCCGCAGGCGGCCAGCAGGAGCACGGCGGCCAGCAGGGCCGCCCACAGGCGATGCGTCCGTCTCATATGGCCTCCTTTCCTTCTTCCTCCGCCGGCTGATACTGGGGAAATCCCACGGTGAAGATGCTTCCCCCCGCGGCGCGGGGGCGCGCGGTCACCCACCCCCCGTGGCGGCGCACCGTATCCCGGACGATGGACAGTCCCAGGCCTGTCCCCCCCGCCTCCCGGGAGCGGGCCTTGTCCACCCGGTAGAAACGGTTGAACACCTTGGGCAGGTCCTCCTCCGGAATTCCAATGCCCGTGTCCTCCACCTCCAGCAGCACCTGGTCCTTCTCCCGGTAGACCGACAGGAACACCCTGCCCCCGGCGAAATTGTACTTGATGGCATTTTCCACCAGATTATAGGCCACCTGGTACAGCTCGTCCTCCGTGGCCCGGACCACACAGCCGGATTTGCAGCTGGACTCCAGGGTGACCCCCGCCGCGTCGGCCACCGGGGCAAGCATGGACAGCACCCGCTCGGTCACCCGGGCCAGGTCCACCGGCTCCGTCCGGCCGGCGGGCAGGCTGTCCAGCCGGGTGAGGGCCAGCAGATGCTCGGTGATGCGGGTGAGCCGGTCGGCCTCCCGGCCGATGTCCGAGACGAAGTCCCGCACCGTCTCCGGGTCCATTTTGTCGGTCTGGAGGATGGAGTCGGCCAGCAGGCGGATGGAGGCCAGGGGGGTCTTCAGCTCGTGGCTGGCGTCGGAGACAAAGCGCCGGCGCACCTCCTCGGTGGTCTGGAGCCGGTCGGTGAGGTGGTTGAACTCCTCGGCCAGCTGGGCCATCTCGTCCCGCCCCACCGGCTGGAGGCGGTGTCCGTACTCCCCCTCCCCCACAATGCGAATGGCCCGGAGCAGAGCGGCGATGCGGGCGGTGAGCATTTTGGAAAAGAAGGCGCTCATCACCAGGGTGACCCCCGCGATCACCAGGGAGATGTACCGCAGATTCTGCTGCAGACTCAGCAGAAGCTCCCCCTGGGCCTCGTCCAGCTCCAGAATGTAGATGGAGCCGATCACCATGCCCCGGTAGACGATGGGGGAGGCGGCGGTGGAGATGAAGCAGCTGTCCGCGTAGCGGGAGAAGAACACGTCGTTCCCCTCCAGGGCGTACACCACCTCCTGGTACAGGGCGTACTGGTCCTGCGGCTCCTCCTCCGGCGGGGCGCTCTCCTCCCCGTCCGTCCCGTCCCCGCTCTCCGCCTGGGTGCTGTCATACAGCACCAGCCCCGACGGGTCGGTGACCAGGATCCGGTCCAGCCCCATGCTGTCCAGCATGCTCATCACCCGGGTCACCTGGTCGGCGGTGAGGGTCTCCAGCTCCATGAGGGCGGAGGACATGACCGCCGTCTGACTTTTCAGCGAGTCCCGCTTGGAGGCGAACAGCAGGTCCTGAGAGGCCAGCACCGGATAGGTGTTCAGCAGCAGGAGCACCACCGCGAAAATCGCCAGATAGCTCAGAGCGTATTTGGTTTGAAGGGAAGAAAAAAAGGGTACTTTGTTCCGCTTGGGCGCCGCCATCCCACGGCCTCCTCTCTGTCGCTGTGCCAAGGTGATTGTTACGGCTCCTTCCGGACGCTGAGATAATAGCCCACGCCCCACTTGGTGCGGATGTACTCCGGGTTGGCCGGGTCCAGCTCCAGCTTCTCCCGCAGGCGGCGCACATGGACGTCCACCGTGCGGTAATCCCCGATATACTCATATCCCCACACCACATTGAGCAGGTTCTCCCGGGAGTACACCCGGCCGGGGTTGCGCATGAGCAGCTCCATCAGGTCGAACTCCTTGGCGGTAAGATCCACCGGACGCTCGCCGTTCCAGGCCGCCCGGGCCCCCGTGTCCAGCCTGATGTGGCCCGCCGTGAGCACGCCGGCAGAGGCGCGATGCTCCGCCGCCCCCGCCCGGCGCAAAAGAGCCCGAATCCTGGCCTTCAGCTCCAGAATGTTGAAGGGCTTGGTGATATAGTCGTCCGCCCCATACTCAAAGCCCAGCAGCTTGTCGGTATCCTCCCCCTTGGCCGTGAGCATGATGATGGGCACGTTGGAAAACTCCCGAATGCGCATGCAGGCCTGCAGGCCGTCGATCTTGGGCATCATCAGGTCCAGCAGGATCAGATCGAAGCTCCCCTCCCGGGCCAGCTCCACCGCCTGCTCCCCGTCATAGCCCACCTCCACCTGATAGCCCTCGTGCTCCAGGTTGAACTTGATCCCCTTGACCAGGACCTGCTCGTCGTCCACTACCAAAATCTTTGCCATAGCTGTTCTCCTCGCTCTATTCTCCGCCGACCCGGACATAGTCCCGCAGGCCCCCCAGAATTCCGGGGCCGATTCCGGACACCTCATCCAGCTCATCCACCGACCCGAAGGGGCCGTGCTCCTCCCGGTAGGCCACGATGTCCCGGGCCCGCTTTTCCCCGATACCGGGCAGGCGCTGCAGCTCGTATTCGTCGGCGGTGTTCACATCAATGGTCTCTCCGGGCAAAAGGCTGTCCGGCCATTCCTCCCCGTCCTCCTGAGTCTGGACGATCTCCTGCTGGGGCCGGGGCATGGTGGTCACCTGAATCTCCCCCCGCTCCCTGTTCTGGCTCCAGAACCAGGCGCCGGTGAAGAGGACAAACCCCGCCGTCAGCCCCAGGACCGCCTTTTCATAATTCGACAAGCCCGCCATGTTTTCCCCTCCAAAGCACTTGCGCCGCCCGGCCCGGTTTGCTATAATGATACATACTCACATCAGGCGGCGGCGCGCCGCTTTCTTAATCAGTATATCATACATATGGAGATTTTCCTATGAAAAAATATTATTCCCGTCTGCTGTCTCTTCTGCTGCTGTGCCCCGTTCTCCTCTCCCTGCTGGCGTCGCCCGTCTCCGCCGCGGAGGAAGAGGACGAGCTCAACCTGTTCTGCACCAACGCCGTGCTGCTGGACGCCAACTACGGCGAGGTGCTCTATACCAAGGACGCCTATGAAAAAGCCTACCCCGCCAGCACCACCAAAATCATGACGGCCCTGCTGGTGATGGAGGCCATCGAGTCCGGCCAGCTCACCCCCTCCACCGTGGTCACCGCCGACGAGTCCCGTCTGGAGGGGATTCCGTCGGGCGAGGGCTATGTGGTGGGCAACATTCAGCTGGGCGAGCAGCTGACGGTGGAGCAGCTGCTGTACTGCATGCTGCTGGAGTCCGACTGCGACGCGGCCAATGTGCTGGCCGTGGCGGTGGACGGCACGGTGACGGACTTTGTGTCCCACATGAACCGGAAGGCCGGCGAGCTGGGCTGTCAGGGCACCCACTTTGTCAACCCCTCCGGCGTCCACGACGAGGAGCACTACACCACCGCCTATGATCTGGCCCTCATCATGGCCGCCGCCCTGGACTATGACCTGTTCCGCACGGTGATCGGCACCGCCAGCTACACCGTGCCCGCCACCAATCTGTCCGACGAGCGCTTCTTTTACAACAGCAACGGCCTGATCTCCAACCTCTACTACTCCGGCTATGTCTACGACCGGTGCATCGGCGGCAAGACCGGCACCACCGACGCGGCGGGCCGCTGTCTGGTTGCCGCCGCCGAGGACGGGGACACCCTTCTGATCTCGGTGATTCTGGGCTCCGGCCCCATGCAGCAGGAGGGATATGAGAACCTGCGCCAGGGGCAGCTGGTGGAGAGCGCCCGGCTGCTGGACTACGGCTTCAACAACTTTCACCGGGTGACCATCACCCAGGGGGACGATCCCGTTGCCAAGGTGGCCGTCACCATGTCCCGGCAGGCCGACGAGGTCAATCTGAAGCCCCAGGGCTCCATCACCCGCACGCTGCCGGTGGATCTGGACCTGGACCAGATCGAGACCCGCATCGACCTGTTCTCCGACACGGTGCAGGCCCCGGTGGAGGAGGGGGATGTGCTGGGCACCATGACGCTGTCCTATGACGGCGAGGTGTTCGGCACGCTGGATCTGGTGGCCGTCACCTCGGTGGAGCGGTCCGAGCTGCTGTATAAAAAGGAGCAGATCACAAGCTTCTTCCAGCACTCCTGGGTCCAGCTGATCCTGGCGGTGGTGCTGATTCTGGCGGTGGTGATCGCCCTGCGTCTGCTGGTGTTCCGCAGATCGCGCCGGTACGCCGGAGTGGGCGGCCGCCGCCACCGCGGGAACTACCGGGGCAGCCGCCGCAGATGACCGTTCGGCGGTTCCGGGCGCGGCCGGAAGGGGCTGGTCCCCGGTACACCTTTTTATATATTCCCACACATCAGATCAGAAAAAGGACAGGCACGCTCTCTTCGGAGTGCTGCCTGTCCTTTTTGGACTTTTTATCATATTACAGAGCTTTCTTTAATGCGCGCGCCAGCTGATCCGGGCAGGAGGTCGCCTTTCCGCCGCACCGGATTCCCTCCATGCGGCTAATGGCCTCCTCCACCTTCATGCCCCGCAGGAGGGCAGAAATCCCCTGAAGGTTGCCGCTGCAGCCTCCGGTCACCTGAACGGAGCGGATCACGCCGTCCTCCACCTCAATCTGAAACGCCCGGGAGCAGACCCCGTGGGGAATGTAGTTGATCACCATATTTGTTCCGCCGTCCTCTCCGCCGCCCTTCGGGGCGGCTCTTTTTTTCGGAGTGTATCATAGCAGAACAGAGGAAAAAAGGCAAGTATCAGCCCGCCCGGCCCCGCCGCTCCAGCTGAAGCCGATCGGCGATCATGGCGATGAATTCGCTGTTGGTGGGCTTCCCCTTGGCGTTGGACACCGTATAGCCGAAGTATTTCTGCAGGGTCTCCAGATCGCCCCGGTCCCAGGCCACTTCGATGGCGTGGCGGATGGCCCGCTCCACCCGGCTGGCGGTGGTGCCGAACCGCTTGGCCACCTCCGGATAGAGCACCTTGGTGACCGCGTTGATCACGTCCATGTCCTCCACCGCGATCATGATGGCCTCCCGGAGATACTGATAGCCCTTGATGTGGGCGGGCACTCCCACCTCGTGGATGATAGCGGTCACCTGGGCCTCCAGCGCGGGACCGCTATCACGCTCTGTTTCCAACCCGCCGGGGGACATCACCTGCCTCAGCCGCTGACAAACCGTGGAGACCTTGCACGGCTTGGTCAGGAAGAAATCAGCCCCCCGGGCAGCCGCCTCATCCACCACGTTTCCCCGGATATAGCTGGACAGCACCAGAATCTTCGGCCGGTCCGTCATCTGGGACAGCTCCCGGAGCACCTCCAGGCCGTCCAAACCGGTCAGCACCATCTCCATCACAACGGCGTCGGGGCGCAGCTCCCGCACCAGGCGGACCAGCTCCTCCCCGTCTCCGGTTTCTCCCACGACCTGAAAATCAGGTTCTCCCGCCATGGCGTGGGCCAGAATCGCCCGAAATTCCACGCCGGCGTCCGCGATAATCACTCGTTTTCCTGTCTCCATTTCTTCATTCCTCCAAACAGAACCAAATGGGCCGCCGTATCCCCTTTGCTCGCGGGAAGATGGGGGATTTCGACCGGTCGATTACAATTTAGCACAATCAGACAGGTTATGCAAGGCATTATTTGGAATTTCATGGAATATCGTTCCAAAAATTATTACATTTTTCGACATTAAATATATTTTTTGACATTTTTCGAGGGGGCGGAACCAGGTCCGCCCCCTCACAAATGTCCTTCCGTGCCGCTCAGCTCTGCCCGCCCTGCGCCTGCCGGAGCATGGTCTCCGCCAGAATGCCGTAGCCCTGGGCTGGATTGTCGATCAGGACGTGGGTCACCGCGCCCACCAGCCGGCCGTCCTGCAGGATGGGGCTGCCGCTCATCCCCTGCACGATCCCGCCGGCCGCCTCCAGCAGGTCCGGATCCGTCACCTCCAGAACCAGGCTCCGGGTTCCGTCTCCGGGCGGGCAGACCCGGGTGATCCGGATGTCGAACTCCTCCACCTCGTCCCCCCGGATATTGGACAAGATGGTGGCGGGACCCTCATGGACCTGGTCCCGGCCGGCCACGGGGACGGGGGTCTGCTCGGTCTCCAGCGCCCCCTGCTCCAGCCGGCCGAACACGCCCTGTCCCGTGTTGGCGTACAGGGTTCCCAGTTCCCGGGTCAGATCAAATTCGCCGTGCAGCTCGCCGGGGTCTCCGCTGGCCCCCTTCTTCACCTGCACCACGCTTGCGGGCATGATGCTTCCGGTCTCCATGGGCATGAGCATGGCGGTGTCCACATCGTTGATCCCGTGTCCCAGGGCGGCAAACACGCCGCTGTCCGGATCATAGAAGGTCACCGTCCCGATGCCCGCCATGGAGTCCCGCAGCCAGACGCCCAGCTGATAGTCCCCCTGGCGGTTTTCCACCGCCGCGGCGGTCAGCTGAAGCTGCCGCTCTCCCCGGACCGCCTGAATGGTGAGGGGCGCGGCCCCCTGTTCCTCCACCAGGGACTGCACCGCCTCAATGGTGTCCACCTCATCGCCGTTGATATGGGTGATCACGTCCCCCTCTTTCAGGCCGCAGTCCCGGCCCGGGCTCCTGGCCCCCGCCTGCGTCTCCACCGAGGACAGGCCCACCACCAGCACGCCGTCGGAAAAGAGCTTGATCCCCACCGCTTTTCCCACGGGGATCACCCGCTCGCCCACATCGGCTTCCGCCGCCGGAGCCGCCGCCTGCCGGGGCACCTCCAAACGGGCGGCGGCGGAGGCCAGGGCGGCCCGGCCGCCCGCTCCGTTGAGCAGCAGCGCGCACACCAGGACCAGCGCCGCCGCCCCCGCCGCCCATCCCAGCGCCCCGGGGAACGGCCTGCTCTTTGGTTCTTGTTCCATTCTTCCACCCCCTTGCCGACTTTCGGCCGTCAATCAAAAAACGCGGACGGCACGTTTGCCGTCCGCGTTTTCAGTATAGCCGCTTTTCCCCCGCCTCAACCGCGGATACCCCTTCCACCATTTCCAGTCCGGGGGACCGGATTCCCGCCGCGCCGGGATCCGGGAAGGGTTTTCTGGCCGGCGGAGGATGCTTTTCCGGTTTTTTTACAGATTTTCCTCCCACTGATCGGGGCGGAACCCCACCAGCACAAAGTCCTCTCCCACCAGGATGGGCCGCTTGACCAGCATTCCGTCCCCGGCCAGCACGGCCAGCTGCTCCTCCTCATCCATGGAGGGCAGCCGGTCCTTCAGGCCCAGCGCCTTGTACTGCAGCCCGGAGGTGTTGAAAAACTTTTTCAGGGGCAGGCCGCTGGCCTTCCACCAGGTCCGCAGCTCGTCGGCGGTGGGGTTCTGCTCCTTGATGTGCCGGTCTGTATAGACGGCTCCGCAGTCGTCCAGGAATTTTTTGGCCCGCTGGCAGGTGGTGCATTTGGGGTATTCTACAAACAGCAGCATGGGGATCACACTCCTCGTATCAAATGGATGCCTCATCCTACCATATTTTCCCCAAAAGCTCAACCGTCTTCCGGGTCCCGCCCCAGCTGCTCCTCCAGCAATTTCAGCTCTCCCAGGGTGGACACGGTAATCCCGCTGTCCAGCAGCCGCAGCCTGGCCCGGGCGGGCATGGTGTTCCAATAGGACAGCAGGGCCGGATTCCGCCCCACCACGTCCCGGGGATGTCTGGTATACTGCTCCATGGTCTTCCCTCCTCCCCTCCAGCTTGTCCGAAAGAGCCCTCGGGCAGTCCCGGAAAAAACAGGAGCGCCGTCCCTGCGGGCGGCGCTCCTGCTGAATTCTGATTACGGCTCTCTGGGCTCCTCGTCAGCGGGGGCCGCCTCCGGCTGCTCCGAAGTCTCCGCCGGGGTGATCTCGAACAGATCCTCCTCCACGTCGTTGTCCTCCGGATCGCCGGGCTGCTTGAGCTCGTCGATGCGGGCCTTGTTGGACTCGATGGCGGCCCGGGCGGCGGTGATCCGGCCGCAGGCGGCGGCATAGGCTCCGTCAGGAGACAGGCCCCGCTCGGCATAATACAGCTTTCCGATTTCCAGATAGGCCTTCTTGACCACGTCCTCCTGAGACATGTTGTCCATCTTCAGCTTGGCAATCTCGGCCAGCCGCTTGGACTGGGCCACCCCGGCCTGGGCCAGATCCACGGCCCGATCCTTCAGGGAATCAAAGGTATTTTTAAAATCCATCTGAACTTGCCTCCTTATTCGCGGTTCATTCCGCTTGCCTGGCTTCATTTTACCCTATTTTGTCCGGAGGCACAAGGGGGATCGGCCGGTTTTAATCCATTTTTTATCCCCTTTTTCCCCGATTTTCAAAATCCGGAACGGCCTCCCTGTCCCCCTGCCAAAATCCCGAAATTCCATGCTCAAGCAACATCTGCCCACCCACAGCGGACAGTTTCTGTTTAGTATTGACAAGAAAGGCCAGAATATTCCCCCCGGATTCTGGTTGAAACAACCATTGACGAAAGGGAGGCCCGTGTTTTACAATAAGTCATATTCTTTTTTAAGGTAGTATGTGCCAGAAAGGAGCCGAACCATGGATGCCAGAGCCGCCGCGATGAACTGCCAGTCCCCCTGCGCCTCCCGCGGGAACGGGACCGCTTCTTTCTGCGCCTATGGCCGGACTGACTGCGCCCTGCCCTCTTTTCTGGACACCATGGTCATGGTGTCCATTTTTGTTGTGCGTCTGGTACTGGAGGCGGGGGCGCTGGCCCTGATTATGCTGGCCCGGATCGGCCGGGCCGTCTTTACCAAGAGGAAACCGCTTTTCTCTCACTAATGGGTTAAAAAGCGGCTTTGCTCTTGGGGCGAAGCCGCTTTTTATATCATCGCACCATCCCAAGCTATTCAGAAAAGGAGTAAAATGACATGAACAGCAAAAAGTTTCTTGCCGGCGTTCTTGCCGCGGCCATGGCCTTGTCCCTGACCGCCTGCGGCGGGGGCGGCCAGACCAGCACCCCCAGCACCAGCACCCCTGATGCCAGCACCGGGGACGGCAGCACCCCTGTCGCCGCCGACGGCACCATCACCATCAAGGTGGGCGGCATCGGCCCCCTGACCGGCAGCACCGCCACCTATGGCGTGGCCACCGACTACGGC
>CALWVX010000031.1 GCA_944385065.1 uncultured Oscillospiraceae bacterium
GTGCTGGACCGGATCATGGTGGAGTACTACGGGACCCCGACCCCCCTGAACCAGGTGGCGGCCATCTCCTCCCCCGATCCCAGAACCCTGGTGGTTCAGCCCTGGGACGCCACGCTGCTCAAGGCCATTGAAAAGGCCATCCAGACCTCTGATCTGGGCATCAATCCCCAGAATGACGGACGGGTGATCCGGCTGGCCTTCCCCCAGCTCACCGAGGAGCGGCGCAAGGAGCTGACCAAGCAGGTGCGCAAGTACGGTGAGGAGGGCAAGGTGGCCCTGCGCAATATCCGCCGGGACGCCATGGAGGACTTCAAGAAGATGAAGAAGAACTCCGAACTCACCGAGGATGACCTGAAAAATCTGGAGAAAGAGCTCCAGGACCTGACCGACAAGCGGTGCAAGGACATTGACGAGCTGACCGCCAAGAAGGAAAAGGAACTGATGGCGGTCTGACAGGCCGATGAGGCAGAGATAGAGAGAAGGGCGCGCAAAATGCAGGATGTGCCGGAAGGCTGTCATTCTGCATTTTGCATGTCACCCCGCCTGCTCCCTGTCTCCGGAAACCGGAGCGAAGCGGTCCGGAACAAAAGAATGTTCGTCTATTTCGGCGTCAGCGGAATAGGCTGGGCACAGAGGAGTGTCGGCTATGGCCCTGTTTTGGGGAAAGAGTGAGCAAGCGCAGCCCCAGGTGGACTTTTCAAATCTTCCGCGGCATATTGCCATTATTATGGATGGGAACGGCCGCTGGGCGAAAACACGGGGGCTTCCCCGCACCGCCGGCCACGCCGCGGGGGCGGAAAACTTCCGCACCATCGCCACCTACTGCAAGGAGATCGGCCTGGATTACCTGACGGTCTACGCCTTTTCCACAGAGAACTGGAAGCGGCCGGCGGAGGAGGTCTCCGCCATCATGGGCCTTTTGAAGAAGTATCTTCTGGAGGCCATCAGCCGCATGGAGCGGGACCGGGTGAAGATGGAGTTTTTCGGCGATCTGTCCGTTCTGACCCCGGAGCTGCAGGCGCTGTGCCGGCGCACCCGGGAAATTTCCCGGCACTATGAGGGCTGTCAGGTGAACATCTGCCTGAACTACGGCGGCCGGGATGAGCTGCTCCGGGCTGCCATGGCCTACGCCCGGGACTGCGTGGAGGGCGGGGCGGACCCCAACCACCTCAGCCAGGAGCAGTTCAGCGGCTATCTCTACTCCAGCGGGGTCCCGGACCCGGACCTGATCATCCGGCCCAGCGGCGAGCTGCGCCTGTCCAACTTCCTGCTCTGGCAGTCCGCCTATGCGGAGTTCTACTTCACCGACGTGCTCTGGCCCGACTTCTCCAAGGAGGAGCTCCTCCGGGCCATCGCAGCCTATCAGGGGCGAAGCCGGCGGTTCGGAGGTGTTTAACGTGGCGAAACGCATCCTGGTGGCGGTGGTGCTGGCCCCGCTGTTTTTTGTGGTGCTGTTCTTCCTGCCCCCTGTCTGCCTGGCGGTGGTGATGTCGGGTATTTCCGCTATGGCTTCTTTTGAGCTGCTCCGGGCAACCCGGGTGGCCCACCACAACGGGGCCTATGTGATGACAGGGATTGCCGCGGCCCTGATCCCCCTGGGCTATTGGCTGGAACTGGACGACTGGGGCACCCGGGCGGTGGCTCTGGTGCTCATGTGCGGGCTGTTTCTGCTGGCGGTCCGCCTGTACGGCACCTCCCAGGCCATGGACTTTGAGCATGTGATGGTATGCCTCTTCGGAGGCGTGGCCATCCCCCTGTTCCTCTCCGCGCTGGTTCAGCTGAAGGGGATGGAGAACGGGCGGTATCTGGTGCTGCTGCCGGTGATCTGTGCATTCCTCACCGACGCGGGGGCCTATTTTGCCGGAGTGTTTCTGGGGCGGCACCGGGGGATCACCAAGGTCAGTCCCAACAAGTCGGTGGAGGGCTATATCGGCGGCATCCTGGCCGGCGGGCTGTTTCTGCTGCTGTACGGCCTGATCCTCATCCGGTTTACCGGGCTGGCGGTATCTCTGCCCACCCTGGCGGTATACGGCCTGGTGGGCAGCGCGGTCACCGAGCTGGGCGATCTGGCCTTCTCCTTTGTGAAGCGGCAGTATGGAGTCAAGGACTATGGCCACCTTCTCCCGGGACACGGGGGAATGCTGGACCGCTTCGACTCCATGGTGTTTGCCGCCCCCATGCTGCTGCTGCTGGTGGAGGTGGCCCCGCCCTTTTAAGCAGTTGTGACGCGGGCTTTCGCCGTGAGAGGATAGGAGGCATACCATGAGCAAGCGCATTTCAATCCTGGGCTCCACCGGCTCCATCGGACGCCAGACCCTGGAGGTCATGGAGGCCCTGGGCATGGAGGCGGCCGCCCTGGCCGCCCATTCCAACGGAAAGCTGCTGGAGGAACAGGCCCGACGCTTCCGGCCGGAGCTGGCGGTGCTGGCCGATGAGAAAGCGGCCGCCGACCTGCGGGTCCGGCTGGCCGACACCAATGTGCGGGTGCTGGGGGGAACGGAGGGCCTGATGGAGGCGGCCGCCCACCCCGGCTCGGACACCGCCGTGGCCGCCATGGTTGGCATGGCCGGCCTGCGCCCCACTCTGGCCGCCATCCGGGAGGGGAAGCGGATTGCCCTGGCCAACAAGGAGACCCTGGTGTGCGCCGGGACGCTGGTGCTGGAGGAGGCAAAGGACTACGGAGCCCAGATCCTGCCGGTGGACTCGGAGCACGGGGCGATTTTCCAGTGCCTGGAGGGGAACCGAAACCGGGGCGAGGTGAAGCGCCTGATCCTCACCTGCTCCGGCGGGCCGTTCTACGGGAAGAAACGCCGGGAACTGCAAGGGGTGACAAGAGAGGACGCCTTACAGCATCCGAACTGGTCCATGGGGGCCAAGATCACGGTGGACTCCGCCACCCTGATGAACAAGGGCCTGGAGGTCATGGAGGCCATGCATCTGTATCAGATGCCGGTGGAAAAAATTGCCGTGGTGATCCACCGGGAGAGTATCATTCACTCCCTGGTGGAATACTGTGATAACGCCATGCTGGCCCAGCTGGGGACGCCGGATATGCGCCTGCCCATTCAGTATGCCCTCACCTGGCCCCGGCGGGTGCCCGGCGGCCCCTCTCAGCCGCTGGACCTGTGGCACTGCGGCCCCCTCACCTTCGGCGAACCAGACCTGGAGACCTTCCGGTGCCTGACCCTGGCGCTGGAGGCGGCCAGGACCGGCGGGACCGCCGGAGCAGTGCTCAACGGGGCCAATGAGGCTGCGGTGGGTCTGTTCCTGGAGGGGCGGATCGGCTTTCTGGACATTGCGGAGCGGGTGGCGCTGGCGCTGGATCAGGTCAAGGCGGTGGAAAATCCCGCCCTGCAGGACATTCTGGAGGCCGACCGGGAGGCCCGGCAGGTGGTTTTGGCCGCCCGATAACTCCCGATTTTGGAGGGTATATGCTCTATATCATTGTTGCAATTCTGATTTTCGGACTTCTGATCGCCACCCACGAGCTGGGGCATTTTGCCACCGCCAAGCTGCTGGGGGTCAAGGTAAACGAATTTGCGGTGGGGATGGGACCCGCCTTTTTCAAGAAGCAGAAGGGTGAAACCCTTTACAGCCTGCGCGTGCTGCCCATCGGGGGCTACTGCGCCATGGAGGGGGAGGACGACGACTCCGCCGATCCCCGCTCCTTCGGCCGGGCGGCGGGCTGGAAGAAGCTGATTATTCTGTGCGCCGGGGCGGGCATGAATTTTCTCACCGGGCTCCTGGTGCTGCTGGTGCTGTATGCTCCGGCGGTGGGCTTTTATCAGGAGACCTACGGCGGCCCCCTGGAGGGCTACGGGGTGGAGGACTGCGGTCTGCTGCCGGGAGACCGGTTTCTGTCGGTGGACGGCCACCGGGTGCTGGTCAATGGAAATGCCCAGTTCTTTCTCAGCCGGGCCGGGGACACGGTGGACTTTGTGGTGGAGCGCAACGGGGAAGTGGTGGAGCTGAAGGACGTCTACCTGCCCTATCAGGAGCGCACCGACGCGGAGGGCAACTATACCCGTCTGCGGGGGCTGTCCGTGCAGCGGGTGGCCCAGCCCGCCGGCGCTCTGGATAAGCTGGCCTATGCCTGCCGCTCCGCTCTGGACATGGTGCGCACCACCTGGATCAGCCTGGGTGATCTGGTCACCGGAGCTGTGGGGCTGCGGGAGCTGTCCGGGCCGGTGGGAATTGTGGATATGATGACGCAGGTGGGCAGCCAGTCTGAGACCCTCTTTGACGCGGCCTGGAGCATGGGCTATCTGGCCGCACTGATCGCCGTCAACCTGGCGGTGATGAACCTGCTGCCGCTGCCCGCTCTGGACGGGGGCAGGGTGTTTTTCCTGCTGGTGAACAGCGTGCTGTATGGACTGGCGCGCCGGAAGATTGACCCCAGGTATGAGGGGTATGTCCACATGGCCGGTCTGGCCGCCCTGCTGTGCCTGTCGGCAGTGGTGATGATGAGCGACATCGGCAAGCTGTTCGGGCGGTGAGCCCGGCGGAACAGGAAGGAGATTGACCCATGACCAGACAGATCATGGTGGGCCCCGTCCCCGTAGGGGGAGGGGCCCCTGTTACCATCCAGTCCATGACCAATACCCCCACCGCCGACATGGACGCCACCCTGCGGCAGATCCGGGCTCTGGCGGCCGCCGGCTGTGAGATTGTCCGGGTGGCGGTGCCCGATCTGGAGGCCGCCCGGGCGGTGGGCAGAATCAAGGAGGAATGCCCGCTCCCTCTGGTGGTGGACATTCACTTTGACTACAAGCTGGCCCTGGAGGCCATCGCCGCCGGAGCGGACAAGGTGCGCATCAATCCGGGCAACATCGGCGGGGCCGATCATGTGAAAGCGGTGGCCCATGCCTGCGCCCAGCGGGGCGTCCCCATCCGGATCGGAGTCAACGGCGGGTCTCTGGAGAAACCCCTGCTGGCCAAATATGGGGGCGTGTGTCCCGAGGCCATGGTGGAGTCGGCCTTCGGCCACATCCGCCTGCTGAATCGGTTTGACTTCGACGACATCTGCGTGTCGCTGAAGTCCTCCAGCGTCCCCATGACCATGAGAGCCTATCAGCTCATGAGTCGGGAAAGTGATTATCCTTTACATGTCGGAGTGACCGAGGCGGGCACCGTCCGCATGGGGACGCTCAAGTCGGCCGTGGGGATCGGCGGACTGCTGGCCCTGGGGATCGGGGACACCATGCGGGTGTCCCTGTCCGCCGATCCGGTGGAGGAGATTTACGCGGCCCGGGAGATTCTGAAGGCCGCCGGCGTGCGCCGGGAGGGCCCTGAGCTGGTATCCTGCCCCACCTGCGGCCGCACCCGGATCGACCTGATCTCTCTGGCCGGACAGGTGGAGGAGCGCCTGAAGGCGGTGGACAAGCCTATTACCGTGGCAGTGATGGGCTGCGCGGTCAACGGCCCCGGCGAGGCCTCCGCCGCCGACTGCGGTATTGCGGGGGGAATCGGGGAGGGACTTCTCTTCCAGAAGGGAAAGATCGTGAATAAGGTTCCCCAGGACCGGCTGGTGGACGAGTTGTTCGCCCTGATTGACACGCTGTGAGGAAAAGAGCGTATGGCGGTCTGGAGCGCGGTTTTGACACGGGACGGGCGGTTTCATACTTCACTGAAACGGGTCTTTGACGCCCTGGAGGGGCGGCAGCGGCACTGGGATTTCCTGCTGCTGGGGGTGGAGGCCTGTCCCCGGGGGCATCGGGAATTTGAGCTGGTCAATCAGGTCCCACGCTGGATCAGCGGGGCGGAGCTGACGGCCATGGCGGAGACGGAGGATTTCCAGTGGGTCTGGGGCGCGCTTCTGGCCTATCCGCCGGACTGCTGCCGGTCAAGCTGCCTGAAGCAGGTGCGGGCCCTCTGCCCGCCGGGGGCGCCGGACGAGGAGAGCTGGGGTGTGCGCCGGAACTTTGAGGGGACCGGCGCCGCCTTTCTGATTCTGGCCGCGGACTCCAGCCTGACCGAGCTGGTAAGCGCCGATCGGGACCTGATCGACTGCTTTTCCGCCCATGAGCCGGGGGCGAAGCTGACGCTGTAGGCCCCGGAAGGAGGAATTTCCGATGGAACAGAGCCGGGAACGGACTATCCGCCTGTGGTTTGATATGTGGCTCCGGGCCGAGGACCTGGGGATCGAGGGGATTTTTGCTCCGGACTGCATCTATGTGGAGAGCTGGGGTCCCCGATACCAGGGCCGGGACAAGGTGGCCCTCTGGTTTCGGGAGTGGAACACCAGGGGAAGAGTGGTCCGCTGGGACATCAGACAGTTCTTCCACAAGGGAGACCAGACCGTGGTGGAGTGGTCCTTCCGCAATGAGATGAAGGATGGCCGGGTGGAGGAATTTGACGGACTCTCTCTGGTCCGCTGGGACGGGGAGGGCCGGATTGCCTTTCTGCAGGAGTTTGGGTGCAACGTCCACACCTATGGCCCCTACGCCCGGGGGGAGACGCCGGTTTTTCGGCAGGAGCCCGCAGGCTGGTTTTGAAGCGACAAGCCATGTTTGAGTGATGAGGAGCGAAGACCCCATGTCCAGGAAAATCCCGTTTTTAGAAATGTTTGCCGCCCTGTGCCGCGACGCCGAACTGGCCGCCGCGGTGGAGGGCTGGCTGATTGTATCCGCTACCATTGACAAGGCCAGCCGGAGCGCCCGGCTGGTGGTGGACGGGGCGGAGGGGGCCGGTCCCAACCTGATCGCGCAGGCCCGGGAGACGGTGGAGCGGTGCTATGGGCTCAACCATGTGAAGATTGAGCCCTTTACAGCTGAAGCGCAGCATGAGGCCCGGCCGGATCAGCCGGCGGAACCCTGGGAGGAGCCCGCCCCGGCCCAGCCCCGGGAGCAGGACGCCTTTGCCCGGACGGAGGCCATCCGCCGGGCGGCGATGAAGCAGGCCGCCCGCCCGGTTCCGGCCAAAGGGACCTCGCAGAAGCCACAGGGCAGGACCATCTTCGGCAAGGCCATCTCCAAGGCTCCTACCCCCATCGGCGAGCTGGAGCTGGATATGGGCACGGTGGTGGTGGAGGGCGACGTGTTCGCCGTGGACAACCGGGAGCTGAAAAAGCGCGGCGCCTGGGTGGTCGCCTTTGACATGACAGATTACACCGGTTCCATCCGGGTGAATAAATTTTTCCCGGGGGACGAGGGGAAGCCCCTGGTGGACGGGATCAAGCAGGGCATGCACCTGAAGGTTCAGGGCCGGCTGAACATGGACCGCTTTTATGGGGACATGGTGCTGGAGCCCACGGCGGTGTCGGCGGCGGAAAAGCCCATGAAGCAGGACACCGCCCCGGAAAAGCGGGTGGAGCTGCACCTGCACACCACCATGTCCTCCATGGACGCGCTGACCTCGGTGAGCCCCAAGCTGGGCCCGGACCGGAATGTGGTCAAGCGGGCGCAGGCCTGGGGACACCGGGCCGTGGCCATCACCGACCACGGGGTGGCCCAGGCATTTCCCGACGCCTGGCATTCGGCCAAGGGGATCAAGGTGCTCTACGGTGTGGAGGCCTATTTCATCAATGATGTGGATGACCGGGTGGTGGTCCACGGGCAGGCCGACCAGCCATTTGGCGGGGAGATCGTCTGTTTTGATATTGAGACCACCGGCCTGAACAAGAAGTATGAGGTCATAATTGAGATCGGGGCGGTGGTGCTGAAGGACGGGGAGATTACCGACCGCTTCAATACCTTTGTCTCCCCGGGGCGGATTTTGTCTCCGGAGATTATCCGCCTCACCGGCATCACCGACGAGATGCTGGAGGGGGCCCCCTCCCAGGAGGAGGCTCTGCGGGCTTTTCTGGCTTTTGCGGGGGACCGCCCCCTGGCGGCCCACAACGCCGAGTTTGATATGGGGTTCATCGCCGCCGGCTGTGAGAAATACGGTATTCCGTTCCACAACCCCTCGGTGGACAGCCTGATTCTGGCCCAGAATCTGCTGCCCGATCTGGGCAAGTACAAGCTGGACATTGTGGCCGAGCATCTGCACCTGCCCGCCTTCAACCACCACCGGGCCAGCGACGACGCGGCCACGGTGGCCTATATGCTGCCCCCCTTCTTCCAAATGCTGGAGGAATTCGGTTTACATAACCTAAATGAGATCAACCCCTACATGCCCAAGCTCCGCCGGGGGGGCAAAGCCCGCCGGCAGCCCAAGCACCTGATTGTCCTGGCCAAAAACCAGACGGGGCTGCGCAATCTGTACAAGCTGATCTCCCTGTCCCACCTGGAGCACTTCCGGCGGGTGCCCACCATGCCCAAATCCCTGATCAATGAAAACCGGGAGGGGCTGATTATCGGCTCGGCCTGTGAGGCGGGGGAGCTGTTTCAGGCGGTGGCGGACGGAAAGAGCTGGGAGGAGCTCAAGCGCATCGCCTCCTGGTACGACTATCTGGAAATTCAGCCCATCTGCAACAACCTGTTCATGCTCCGCAAGGGCAAGGTGCGCAGCGTGGAGGAGCTGCAGGACTTCAACCGCACCATTGTCAGGCTGGGGGAGGAGCTGGGCAAGCCGGTGTGCGCCACCGGCGACGTCCATTTCCTGGATCCGGAGGATGAGATCTACCGGCATATTCTCCTGGCCTCCAAGGGGTTTGAGGACGCGGACGAGGCTCTGCCCATCTACTTCAAGACCACTGATGAGATGCTGCGGGAGTTTTTCTACCTGGGGAAGGAGAAGGCCCATGAGGTGGTGGTGAAGAACACCAACCTGATCGCCGACTGGTGCGACCCCATCGAGCCCCTGCCCCAGGGGCTGTTCGCCCCCAAGCTGGAGGACTCCGACGGGGAGCTGAAGCGGCTGGTGTGGGGCAAGGCCCACGAGCTGTACGGGGAGAATCCGCCCCAGATCGTGGTGGACCGCATTGAGGCCGAGCTGGGGGACATTATCCGGTGCAAATACGACGTGATCTATATGTCCGCCCAGAAACTGGTGCAGAACTCCCTGGAGCACGGCTATCTGGTGGGCTCCCGGGGTTCGGTGGGCTCCTCCCTGGTGGCCTTCATGTCGGGCATCACCGAGGTCAACTCCCTGCCCGCCCACTACCGCTGTCCCAACTGCAAGCACACCGATTTTGACTACGCCCAGGATCCGGCCCATCCCTACGGCTGCGGAGCGGATATGCCCGACGCAAACTGCCCCGTGTGCGGAGCCAAATATGTGAAGGACGGCTTTAACATCCCCTTCGAGACCTTCCTGGGCTTCGGGGGCGACAAGGTGCCCGACATCGATTTGAACTTCTCCGGGGAGTACCAGGCCAGCGCCCACCGGTATACCTTCGAGCTGTTCGGCCAGACCCATGTGTTCCGGGCGGGCACCATCGGCACGGTGGCGGAAAAGACCGCCTTCGGCTATGTGAAGAAGTATCTGGAGGAGAAGGGGAGAACGGTCTCCAAGGCGGAGGAGAACCGTCTGGCGCTGGGCTGCACCGGGGTGAAGCGCACCACGGGACAGCACCCCGGGGGCATGGTGGTCATTCCCCAGGACAAGGAGATTTACGACTTCTGTCCCGTCCAGCACCCCGCCGACGACCCCAACAGCGACATCATCACCACCCACTTTGAATATCACTCCATGGAGTCCAATCTGCTAAAGCTGGACATGCTGGGCCACGATGATCCCACCATGATCCGTATGCTGGAGGATCTGACGGGAGTGAACGCCCGCCAGATCCCGCTGGATGACCCGGACACCATGTCCATCTTCCAGTCCTCCAAAGTGTTGGGCTATGAAAACGACAAGATTCTGGGCCCCACCGGGGGAACCGCCATCCCGGAGTTCGGCACCTCCTTTGTCCGGGGCATGCTGGAGGATACCCAGCCCGACCAGTTTGACATTCTGATCCGGCTGTCCGGCTTCTCCCACGGCACCGACGTGTGGCTGGGCAACGCCAAGGACCTGATCACCTCCGGGACCGCCAAGGTCAACGAGGCCATCGGCTGCCGGGACGACATTATGCTCTTCCTCATCTCCAAGGGGATGCCCCCCAAGCGGGCGTTCAAGATCATGGAGTCGGTGCGGAAGGGCCGGGGACTCCCCGAGGGAGCAGAGGACGAGATGAAGGCGGCCGGCGTGCCGGAGTGGTATATCGGCTCCTGCAAGAAAATCGCCTATCTGTTTCCCAAGGCCCACGCGGTGGCCTACGTCATGATGGCCTTCCGCATCGCCTGGTTCAAGGTCCACCGCCCCCTGGCCTTCTATGCCGCCTATTTTTCCATCCGGGCCAAGGCGTTTGACCAGGAGTTTATGTGCAACGGCATGGAGACCTGTCAGCGGAAGATGCGGGAGATCATCGCCAAGGACAAGGAGGCCAGCGCCGTGGAGCAGGACATGCTCACCACCCTGGAGGTGGTCTACGAGTTTTACCTGCGGGGCTTTTCCTTCACCCGGCTGGATCTGTACCGCTCCGACGCTCTGCGCTTCACCATGGATGAGGAGAAGGGGACCCTGACCCCGCCCTTCGTGTCGGTGGCCGGCCTGGGGGAGACGGCCGCCCTCTCTCTGGCCGAGCAGCGCCGCGGCAAGCAGTTCATCTCCATTGAGGAGGTGTCCGCCGCCTGCCCCAAGGTGTCCAAGACCCACATTGAGATGCTGAAAAACGCGGGAGCCTTCGGCGATCTGCCGGAGACCAGCCAGATGGACCTGTTCGCCATGCTGGGATGATGGCGTTCTCAAATTTGAAGAAGCTGTCTCGGGCAGAGCGCCGAAAGGGCCGCACGGCGGCCCCGCGCCTTTTGGCGCGTTCAAGCGTTTTTGCCGGAGGCGAAAACCTTGCGCCCGGGCGAATTCAGTTCGCCCGGGCGTTTTAAAATCATGGGGTCCCCGCAAAGCTGCGCTTTGCTGGGGAATCTGCCGGAGACCAGTCAGATGGACCTGTTTGCCATGCTGGGATAACCGGTCCTAAACCAGAACGTCCCCGCCCCAACAGGGGCGGGGACATTTTATTTCACTCGTCTTCGTCCTCCGGCAGGGTATGCCAGTTGACAGGCTTCGGGGGAAAGAGGCGGCGCTTGATCCGCTCCAGGATGCCGTCCACCAGGTGGAACCACAAGTGCCCCACGGCGAGGATGACAGTGAGGAGGACCAGGACGCCCCCCGCAAAGAGCAGCCAGTCCATGGTCATTTGGTGGCGTAGGTGTGCAGGAAGAAGTCCCGGAAGTCCTTCTCCTCCTGCTCCTGGTCCACGTAGATATAGAGCTTCTCGTCCTCCAGCCAGCTGAAGGTTTTCAGGGCGGTATAGCCCTTCTGGTCGGGATAGATGACCAAACTGTCCATCATCTTCTCGTGGTAGGCTTTGAGGATGTCCGCCTTCCGCAGCACCTCCGGGTCGCCGCAGCCGGACAGGTCGGGCACGGTGGGTACCAGGACGACGGTGGGGTCGTCCTCCCGCCAGCCCACGATCAGGCTGGCAATGCTGGTCTTGCTGCCGTGGACCAGACCGTAGTTGAAGCGGCGCACATCCTCGGTGTAGCAGGCCAGCAGCCGATATTGGTCCCCGTTTTCCACCACCTGGTTGAACAGGGCGCGCATTTTCTCCTTGTTGGCCTGACTCTTTGCCTGGTCGATCTCAGGCCCCTTGAACAATTTTCCGAACAGCCCCATGACAAGCTCCTTTCGCCGTTGCCGGCATCGTTCTGATGATCCCGATCCTTTAGTGGGTTCCCGCTCCCGCGGGGGGCGGGAGCATGGGGGGAAGCTGGGAACACAACTTGGGATCGGGAATTCTAATAAATACTTTTCAAGTAAAAAGTATTTATAAGCCCAGTATAGCAGGGGAGCTGTCCTGTGTCAATAGGGATCACCCGGCCGCGTGTTTCCGGTGCAGGTCCTCCAGATAGTCGATGATCAGCTTCACCTGGAGGGACATGGTCTCCTCCTCCAGGCCGGGGGCGAAGGGGAGGGAGGCGTACAGGCGGGAGTGGTAGGCCAGCAGCAGGGTGCTGACCATGTTCTGGACCAGCTGGTACTCCTGCTGGCTGGCGGGGATGTCCCACAGGGCGAGGAGGGCGCGGTAAAACTCCGACAGCCCCTCCCAGAACTCCCGCTGCTCCTCCGGGGTCATGTGGCGGAACAGGTGCTGCACGTCCTCCAGCTCCAGCGTGAAGACGCCGTTCTGGCTGCCGTGGAAGAACAGGTCAAAGACCCGCTCCAGACCCGCCCGCCAGCCGGGGGCGGCGCGGACCACCTCCCGGGCCCGCTCCAGCATGGTGGTCCGCTGGCGGCACAGCACCTGGATGGCCAGGGCCTCCTTGCCGGGAAAGAAGGTGTAGAAGAAGGTCTTGGAGATCCCCAGGGGCTCGTA
>CALWVX010000032.1 GCA_944385065.1 uncultured Oscillospiraceae bacterium
CAGGATTTGCCAGCGTATGCGAAAATTCGGCTGGCTTTGTTTACCAAATTTCCCGCCGGACACAGCAGCCGGCCGCCCGCGGAGCAGTCTCCGCCGGCGGCCGGCTGTCGTTCTCCGCGCCGGGAACCGCGGGGGCTCACCCGGCGGTCACTCCCGGTTCTGGGGGATGTCGGGCAGGGAGTCAAAGCCCCGCTGCAGGTCTTCGTCGGTGGGAACGTAGTCGCTCATCTTCCCGGACAGATAGTTTTCATAGGCGGTCATGTCAAAATAGCCCGTGCCGGTCAGGCCGAAGAGAATGGTCTTGGCCTCGCCGCTCTCCCGGCATTTCAATGCCTCGTCAATGGCTCCTCTGATGGCGTGGGCCGACTCGGGGGCAGGAAGGATGGTCTCCCGCTTGGCAAAGAGGATGGCGGCCTCGAAGACCTCGGTCTGCCTGTAGGACACGGCCTCCATATACCCGTCGTGGTACAGCTTGGACAGGATGGGGCTCATGCCGTGGTAGCGCAGACCGCCGGCGTGGTTGGCCGAGGGAATGAAGCCGCAACCCAGAGTGTACATCCGGGCCAGAGGGGTAACCCGGCCGGTGTCGCAGAAGTCATAGGCATACCGGCCCCGGGTGAGGGAGGGGCAGGAGGCGGGCTCCACCGCCACCACCCGGGGGCTGCGCGCCCCCCGGAGCTTGTCGGCCATGAAGGGGGCGATGAGTCCGCCCAGATTGGAGCCGCCGCCGGCGCAGCCCACCACCACATCGGGGTACTCCCCCAGCTGCTCCATGGCCAGCTTGCTCTCCAGGCCGATGATCGACTGGTGGAGGAGCACCTGGTTGAGCACGCTGCCCAGCACATACCGCTTGGTCCCGCCGCTCTGGAGGGCAGCCTCCACCGCCTCGGAGATGGCACAGCCCAGGCTGCCGGAGGTGTCCGGGTCGTCGGCCAGGATTTTCCGGCCGATCTCGGTGGTATTGGAAGGGGAGGCGGTCACCTGGGCGTCAAAAACCCCCATCACCGCCTTGCGGAATGGCTTCTGCTCATAGGAGCACTTGACCATGTACACGTCGCAGCTCAGGCCGAAGTAGGAGCAGGCCTCGGACAGGGCGGTGCCCCACTGGCCGGCTCCGGTCTCGGTGGTGACGCCGGTGAGCCCCTGCATCTTGGCGTAGTAGGCCTGGGCCACGGCGGAGTTGAGCTTGTGGGAGCCGGAGGTGTTGTTTCCCTCGAACTTGTAGTAGATGCGGGCGGGGGTGTCCAGGGCCTTTTCCAGCTCATAGGCCCGGATCAGCGGCGAGGGACGATATATTTTGTAGACCTCCTGAATCGGCTCCGGGATGTCCACAAACTCTGTGACGCCGTCCAGCTCCTGGCGGGCCAGCTCCTCACAGAAGATGGGAGCCAGGTCGGCCACCCCCAGAGGCTGAAGGGTGCCGGGGTGGATCAGGGGATCGGGCTGCTCCTTCATGGCCGCGCGCAGGTTGAACCACTGCCTGGGCATCTGGTCCTCGGTGAGATACAGCCGGTGGGGGATTTTGGTCATGTTCATACACTCCTTCATGATTTTTTTGCGGGAGGAGGGCATGAAAAAAAGCCCTCGTCCCAATTTTACTCTGGGACAAAGGCCGAAACCTCTGCGGTGCCACCCGGATTGACATATGCGTCAGCGCATACGCCCGCTCACTTTCGCATGTCAAGCAACATGCGCTCCCCTGATAACGGGCAGAGTCCCCGTCGCACTACTGAGCATAACGCCGTTCGCTGAAGCCCTCGAAAGTCCATTCACCTAGCCGCCTCCTGCCGCGATTTCACCGTCCGCGGCTCTCTGAAAGGAATTGGTCCCGGGCTACTACTCTTTCTCGTCGGTTTATCGTATTAAATTTTTAATGTAGTATAACAGAACGCCGCCCGTCTGTCAAGAGCTTTTTCGGTGCGGAACCCACGCATTCCTGCGAGATTTTTCTTGTATTCTTCCCGTCTGCCCCGCCACGGCGGTTTATGCCGCCGGAAAAAACAGCCTCACCGCCCAGGCAGCCGCCAGAAATCCCGTCAGGTCGGCGCACAGAGCCGCGGGAATGGCATATCGGGTCCGGGAAATTCCGGCGGCACCGAAATAGACGCTCACGGTGTAAAAGGTTGTCTCGGTGGACCCCAGCATCACCGCCGCCATCCGGCCCAGCCTGGAATCCGGACCATAGGCCGAGATCAGCTCCGCTCCCACCCCCAGCGCCGCCGAGCCGCTTACCGGCCGCACCAGCATCAGGGGCAGCAGCTCGGGGGGCAGTCCAACTTTTTCCAAAACGGGAGCCAGGCCTCCGGCCAGCAGTTCCAGCGCCCCGGAGGCCCGGAGCATCGACACTGCAGTCATCAGCGCCACCAGCGCGGGAACGATCCGGGCCAGCGTCTCCAGTCCCCCGCCCGCCCCTTTGACCAGTGCGGCGTACACGTCCACTCCCCGCACCGCCCCGTATACCGCTACCCCCACCATCAGGCCGGGGACCAGCATGGCCAGCAGCAGTTCCACTTCAATCCCTCCACACACGGGCCAACACTTTACAGGCCAGCACCCCCACTCCCACCGACAGTCCGGAGGCCAGCCACACCGCCGGCAGAATATCAAATGGGGCGGCGCTCCCAGCCGCCGAGCGAACGGAGGCCACCGTGGCGGGAATCAGCTGGATGGAGGCAGTGTTGCACACCACCAGCATGCACAGGCTGTCCGAGGCCACCCCGGGACTGCGGCGCGCCATCCGCCGGGCAGCCTCCAGCCCCAGGGGTGTGGCGGCATTGCCCAGGCCCAGCAGATTTGCGGATATGTTGGCGGCGGCCGCATCCATCGCCTGCCGGTCTCCTGCCGTCTGGGGAAAGAGCAGGCGCAGCACCGGTCCCAGCGCCCGGGCCAGCCGATCTGCCAGCCCGGCCCGGCGCATGACCTCCATGACTCCGGACCACAGACACAGCACGCCCGCCATGGAGATGGCCAGCTCCACCGCCCCGGCGGCCCCCTCCATCGCCGCGGCCGCAACCGCTTCTCCCCGCCCGGTCGCCAGACCGCACAGCAGAGCGCAGGCCGCCATCCCTGTCCAGAGGATTGTCATGCTCAAACCGCTCGCCCCCTCCCTTTATCCATACGTCTTCTCCTTCGGAATGATGTATGCCATTCAGCTTAAAATTTACAAAAAAATCCAGCTGAACCGCAGTTTTTCAAGAAATTTCTACAGTTTTCCCTCTAATTTGCCCCAGATTACCTGTTGACATGATATTTTTTTATCGGTACAATATGGATGTGAAAAGAACGCCCAAGCTGCCGGTTGCCACCGGGTCTCAGGGGCAGTTTGCAAACATAGAAAAGGAGGCGTCATACTATGAAATCCACTGGTATCGTACGCAAGGTGGACGAGCTGGGCCGCATTGTGCTGCCCATTGAACTGCGCCGCACACTGGATATTGAGGAAAAGGATTCTCTGGAGATCTATATGGACGGGCCGTCCATCGTGCTCCGGAAGTTTCAGCCGGCGTGCATTTTCTGTGACAATGAAAAGGACATTATCGAGTTCCGCGGAAAAAATGTCTGCCCCCGCTGCTTCCGGGAGATGTCCGCCCTCTTCCAGAAATAAAGCAGTCTCCGGCTCTCCGGCGGACGCCGAAGGGAACCGGATCATCGCATCCAAAAAAACGACATGGCCAAAAGGCCATGTCGTTTTTTTGATCGGACGCTTCACCGTTCCCGGAACGCAAAGCAGCGCTGCCCGAAATAGTTCAGACAGGTAAACAGCCCGTTTCCGCAGATCAGAGTGATCTGCCCTTGCCAGCGGATCAGCCACTCCCATCCCAGCCGCAGGATCACCCATCCCGCCAGAGGCTGCGCCGCCCCGTAGGCCAGCAGGTAGCACACCGCAATGTTGACCGCGAAACGCGCCGCGTCCCGCCCCACCGCTCCCTTGCTGTGAAAGCTGTACTTCCGGTTGAAGTAAAAGCTGGAGATGCTGGCGATGACAAAAGCCAGAGCGCTGGAGGCCCAGTACCCCAGGCCGGCCCAGGAATACAGCCCCAGCTGGATGGCCAGGCTGAGCACCGTGTTGCCCAGCCCGATGAGGAGAAACCACCGCAGGCTGGGCTCCAGCAGCAGGCGCCCCAGCTTCTTCCCAAGCTCTCTCACGTCTTGTCCTCCAGAGTCTGGAACAGATTGAGCCACAGCTCAAAGTTCTGCCGCTCCTTTTTGATGACCGTGTCCAGAATCAGCCCGCAGCAGAAGGTGAGCAGCCCGCCCACCGCCAGGAAGCCGGCCACGATCAAGGTCGGGAACCGCTCCACCAGCCCGGTGTTCAAATACTCCCAGAACACCGGCACAAACAAAACCGCTGCGGCGGCAATCAGGAGGAGCGAAACCGCGCTGAAAAAGGCCAGAGGCTTGTAGTCCTTCACCAGCCGGAAAATCGTCATGAGAACGCGCGCTCCGTCGGAGTAGGTATTCAGCTTGGACTGGCTGCCCGCCGGCCGGTCCCGGTATTCCACCGGCACGTTGACCAGACGGAAGTTCTTGTCCAGGGCGTGAATGGACATCTCCGTCTCAATCTCAAATCCCTTGGACAGCACGGGGAAGCTCTTGACGAACAGACGGCTGAACGCCCGATACCCCGTCATGATGTCCACAATATTTCCGTGGAAAAACCGGTTGACCAGTCCCCGCACCAGCACGTTTCCCGTGTTGTGGAAGGGACGCTTGTTCTCGGTGAAGTAGGTGGAGGACAGGCGGTCTCCCACCGCCATATCCGCCCCCTCCAGCAGCACCGCGTCCGCCAGCCGGCGGGCGCTCTGGGCGGGGTAGGTGTCGTCCCCATCCACCATGAGATAGCACTCCGCCTCAATTTCCCGGAACATGGTGCGGATGACGTTTCCCTTTCCCTGCCGCCGTTCCCGCCGGACCACCGCCCCCGCCGCCCGGGCAATGTCGCCGGTCCCGTCGGTGGAATTGTTGTCATAGACATATACCACCGCCTCGGGCAGGGCGGCGCGAAAGTCCGGCACCACTTTTTCAATGGTGGCCGCCTCGTTATAGCAGGGAATCAATACCGCGATCTTATCCATGGGAAACCTCCTCGCCGCCTTGTTTCTGCAGCACCCAGCCGGTAAAGGCCAGCAGGGACGGCATGGCCGCCATAATGGGCAGGGCATAGCGCACCAATCCGTTGACCGGCGATACACAGCAGATGGCCAGAGCCAGCCACAGGGGAAAAACCGCGGCCAGCGCCCGCCAGCACCGCCGGCGCAGCAGCGCGGCGGTACACAGAATCAGCGCCCAGGCATGGGTGCCCGGAGCGTTGAGCAGCAGAAGCCCCGGCGTCACGCTCCAAAGCCGGCTGAAGGAATCCATCAGGGAGGCCGCCGCCGGGAAGCGGAACTCCACGTCAATGCCGTACCGGGCTTCCTGGGTCATGAAATAATTTCCCCCAAAGGAGCCATACCGGTATCCGGGCAGAAAATAACCGAACATGCTGTTCAGGGTGGCCTGCAGATAGGCGTCCGGGTGGCGCAGGCCGCAGTCCAGCCAAAGCTTCCAATACGCTTTCATGGCCTCCGGCGTTCCGTGATAGGTATTCTTCACCGGATCGGCCACCCGGGGATCATAGGAGGATGCCACCGCGTCATAGTCCAGCACACCGTCAATCACGGCGATTTCCTGCTCTGTCAGCTCGTCTCCATACATGGCCACATACCGGGCCGTCTGCTGGAACGGCAGGCTGAGCATCTCCCGGCTGGAGCCGGGCGCCACCCCCATAGCCGGCAGGGCCAGCTGCACAAAAGCCAGATACAGGACCAGCACTCCCGCCCCCATTCCGGCCAGAAGGGCCCGCTCCCGCACCGTCCGGACCACCACCGCCAGACCGAGCAGGGCCGGAACCACCAGATAAACTCCGTTGTTGCGCAGCATGGCGCAGGCCAGCCCCAGCAGAAACAGTCCGGCCAGCAGCGCGGGCGACCCCCGCCCCTTCTTCTGAAGCAGCCGCACCAGGCACACGAAGAAGGCGGCGAACACGCCATAGAAAATAGTGTCCTTTACAAACATCTGGGCGTAAGCTCCCCAGGTTGGGACCAGCGCGTAGTACAGCAGGGCCAGCCAGAAGGCGGTTCTGCTCCCGGCCAGCTCCCGCACCTGGACGCAGGAGGCGGCAAAGGCGGCGGCGCACACGGCGCTCTGGAACAGCACATAGAAAAAGATGCCCGTATTCAGGCTCCAGAGCCGCCCCAGGTCCACGATCCAGCCCATAAGCAGGGTGGACAGCCAGGGGTGGTGATTGGTGGCGGCCGTCTGTCCGAAATACTGGCCCAGCTGGTACTGTCCGTCAAAGGTCAGGCTGCCCGGCCAGCACAGGACCAGATAGGGCAGCCAGCACACCGCCAGCACCGCCAGCGCCAGCAGAAAGAGCCTGTGCCGCTCCCGCCGGCGCAGGAGGCTGGGAACCGAGCCCGCCCTGCGGTCCAGGGCCCGGAACAGCACGGCTGTGCCGAGATAGAAAAAAATCCCGTACCCCAGCAGCATGGCCAGGGCCACTAGCCGGCACAGGGAATTGGCCAGCAGCGGGTCCCAGCTGTCGGTCAGCGCGTAGCTCTGCCCCACCAGCAGAAACCCGGCAAACAGAGCCGCCACCACTCCCGCGCTGGGCAGGAAACGTCCCGCCCGCGCCGCCAGCGAGCGGTAGAGCACCAGCAGAGCGGGCACCAGAACCAGAAAAACCGCCCGCTCCCCTTTCACGGCCGGCATCAGCGCCTGGAGGGCGGCCGCCAGACCGGCGATCCACCCCTCCGCCTCCGGCAGCTCGGTCGGCAGGGCGGACAGGTCCACCGACACGGCAAAGCAGGTCAGCAGGGCGGCCAGTCCCCAGATCAGGATGGGGAACAGGCCGCTCCCCGTGCCGCCGGTCCGGGGAGTCCAGGTCTTTTCTCCTTGTACCTCCTCCATACTCCCAGCCTCCTTGTCAGGTCTCTTCCCACCCCGGCCACTGGCCGAAGGGGACGAAGGTAAACGCCACATCCCAGGGGGTCTCCCGGTATATCAGATAGGACAGGTCCCCCTTCCAGGGCTGCTCATTGCGGGCAAACCCGGCAAAGGGCAGCAGGGGCAGCGTCATCTGGACCGCCCCCTGCTCCGCCAGCTCCCGGCCGTAGTCCAGCCGCTGACGAAACACCGCGCAGTTGCCAAAATAGACTCCAATCAGGGCGACGGCGGCCGTCAGGGCCAGGACCCGGGTCCACACCGCCGGCCCCATTCCCTCCTCCCTGGCGCAGTCGTACAGGGACAGCAGCACCAGGGCCAGAATCACATAGCCGGGGAAGAAGTAGCGGTTCCCCCGCACCGAGAGCACCAGCAGGGGGCCGCTGATCAGGCAGAGCGCGGCCGCCAGGGCGGCGGTCCTCCCTCTGCCTCTGCCCTTCCACAGCGCCAGCATGACAACCCAAAGAACCGCCAGAGCCGCCCCCGTTCCCACCAGCAGCCCGTCGGCAGGGGGCAGCTCCACCGTCAGGCCCGGGTCGGCCAGGTCCCTCCCCCAGCTCCACAGGCAGATCCCATGCAGGGGCAGGGCAGCCAGCCCGCACCAGCGCCAGGCCGTTCCCCCCTGCCGCCGCAGGAAGCGCAGCAGCAGGCAGGAGATCATCAGCGCCGCCGGGGCGGGACGAACCACCGTCCCCACCAGCGTCTGTGTCAGGCTGTCGCCGATCAGGGACAGGCCCAGCTCCCGCAGCCCGTCCGACCCCACCGCTCCATAGCCCGGGGCCGTGAACATGACCGCCGTTCCCAGCACGCTTCCCACTGCCAGCGCCAGGGCTTCTCCCCGGCCCGGACGGCCCGTCAGCCAGGAGAATCCCAGGGCGATCAGGGCGCTCAGACACAGGAAAATGGTCGTTGTCTCCAGAAAGAGACAGGCGGCAAAGCTCAGTCCGGCCAGCAGGGCCCGCCGGGCCCCCGGGCTCCAGTTCCCGTCCCCTCTCAGCAGGGGCGGGAGCAGAAGGATCAGCACCATGGGAGTCACATAGTTGACATAGGCGGCCCCCCAGCTGTACACCTCCTGCCAGATTCCCCGAAAGGAGAGGATCAGCACCGCCAGCAGCAGGAAGGTTCCCTCCCGCCTCCGGTCCGGGCACACACAGCAGGCCCCGGCCCGGGCCAGCAGCAGCAGCCCTCCGGCAAAATAGACCACCCGCACAAACCACAGCGGGGTCTCATAGCTCTTGGCCAGCAGCACCCCCAGCAGATTGCCCAGATAGCGCCCGTTCTGGGGCACGCCCACGATCCGGGCCTCGTCGGTCACAGGCCGCGTCAGCAGAAAATCCGCCAGACTGTCGTACTGCCAGTAGACAAAATAGCAGTCGTCCGACTCCAGCACAAACAGGGCGGCCAAAATCACAACGGCCAGAATCAGGCCTGCGTTCAGCGGGGAGACGCGGCGTTCCGAACGCGCGATGCGCCGCGCCGACCTCTTGCCCCTTCCCATTTCCGCCGTTCCCCCGCTCTCTCCGGCTCCATCCCCCGGATGGAGCCGATTTTTTCTGATTGTAATGTCTCAATTGATGTGAAAACGACTGGGATCAGCCGTTTTCATATCAATTGCGCGGCAATGCCGCGCGAATAAACCGCACAGCGGTTTATTCCGCAGACATTATTGTAGCATAATCGTCATCCAACCGGCAAGTGCGCCGCGGGGGCCGTCTCCGCCCCGCACGGCGCACCTCTGGTCAGGAATGGGTCCGCTCCAGCATCTCCAGCAGCAGCCGCTCATTCTCCCCCGCCGCCTGGGTCAGCTGACGGGATTTCTCCCGGAGCCTGGTCAGCACCCCGTCATAGTCAGCCATGAGCGCGTCGGTCCGCCGGACCGCCTCCTCCAGGTCAAACCGCTCCACATCCCCGGCGGCGGGCAGGTCCAGCTCCTGAAGATAGCTGGCCACCTTGGGGTCGTAAACCAGACCCAGGGCGGGCACCGCCATTCGGGCGGCAAAAATCAGCGTGTGCAGCCGCATGGCCAGACACAGCCGGGCCTGCCCCAGCGCCCCCATCAGCTCCCGGGGGGTGCAGGGCCGGTCCAGCACAAAAGAGGGATTGCGCATCCGGCTGCGCACCTGGGCGGTGGCCTCCCGGTCCCGGCTGGGCTGCATCAGCAGAAACAGAATTGGAAGCCGGTACGTCTCATAGAGGTGGTCGCACAGCGCGGCCAGCTTGGGGAAGAAGTCCTCCCGCCCGGACCAGTCCCGGACGGACACCGCCGCAAAGGGCATTCCCTCCTCCAGGCCGGTCCCGGCCAGCAGCTCCAGCGACCGCCCGCGGTCCACCGCCTCCAAATGAAACACCGGGTCGGCGGTGACCACCACGTCGGGCCGGCGCACCCCCATCTCCCGCAGCTCCCGCAGAGAGCTGTGGTCCCGGAGGGTAACCAGAGCGGCGCGCTCCACCACCCGCTTCACCCGGCGGCGATTGGCCGGCTTGCGCACCGGGCCGATCCCGTTGGCATAGAGCATCACCGGCTTCCCCAGCAGCTGGGCGCACCGGATCACCGACAGATAATACAGCAGAGAGCGGGTGGAGGTGGTGTCCTGCAGCAGGCTCCCGCCGCCGGACAGCAGCGCGTCGGACCGGAACAGGGCGGCCATGACCCGCAGCACCCGAAAGCGGGGGATGGCGTCCAGCCCATACTGCTTGAGGGTCAGCGCCGGATCCTTGGACAGGACGGTGACCGACACCTGGTCGCTGGCCTCCCGGATCGCCTGCTGAATGGAGTCCAGAATCGCGTCGTCTCCGGCGTTTTCAAAGCCGTAATAGCCGCTCATCACCACCCGGTACTTTTTCCGTCCGGCCTGGGCATATGCCTCCAGGCAGTCCTGCGCCATCCTGCGCACCGAGTAATGCTCCAGAATCACCTGCCGCCCATAGGCCCCCAGCTCATCCCGCCGCTGGCGGGGCAGGTCCAGGGCGCCGCTTACCGCTTCCAGCAGCTGCTCCGGCGTGGAAACCGGGTCTGTGCGGCAGCAGAAGTTGGTATCCACCGCCTTGTCCAGCAGCTCCGGGGTAAACAGGCCGGTATGCCCCTGGGCACCGGACAGAACCACCGCTTTCCCCGCGGCCATGGCCTCCAGCGCGGCCCGGGACACCCCTACAAAGAGGTCGCAGGCCGCCGCCACCCGGTTCACGTCGGTGCGGGGACCTGTCAGCACCACGCAAGGTCTGCCCATGGCGCGGTTGACCTCCTCCGCCCGCTCAGACAGTTCTTCATAGACGTCTCCGCCGCCGGTAATCAGGAGCCGCACCCCCGGGTGCCGCTCCTCCAGCCGGGGGGCCAGGTCGATCAGCTGCCGGGCGGTCCAGGAGGCGGCCTGATCCAGACGGCTCACATGGCCCACCACCATGGCCTCCCCCAGGCCAAACTCCTCCCGGACCGGGGCGCCCGAGACCTCAGGCGAAAACTTCTCCGTGTCAATCCCATTGATCGTCAGGGTAATGCGCTCATCGGGAATCTGATACTGCTCTTTCAGATAGTCCCGGATGTCCTCCGACACCGCCAGGGTGTGCTGCCCCCAGTCGGACAGCCACTTGAGCACGCCCCCCGCCTGATACACCCCGTGGCAGGAGGTGACGAAGACAAATCCCAGCTTTCTGCGCAGCTTGCCGCACAGAAAAGCGGGAATGCGGGCGTGGGCGTGGACCACATCCGGCCGCTCCTGCCGGATGACCTGCTCCAGAATCTTCCAGGACCGGAGCATGTCTGGCAGGCTGCGCCGGTTCAGCGGGGCCTGATAGTGGCGGATTCCGGCGGCAGTCACCTCGGCCACATAGACGCCCCCGTTGGAGACGATGGCCACGTCATGCCCCTGCTTTTTCAGCTCTTTGGAGAGCTCCACAATGTGGGTCTCCGCTCCGCCGATGCCCAGTCCCATGGTGGCCATGAGGATTTTCATGCGCGTGTTCCCCCTCCGTCTTGTTTGCCCGCTCCCGTCGGAGCGGAGGCCGTCACGGCGTCAAAATCGCGGTCACGGTGGTGGTGAACTCGGCGTACTTGGAGTAGTAGGTCCGGGAGGCGTTGATCCCCAGGTCGTACACCCGGTTGAGGAAATACCCCTCCTCGTTCACCAGTCCCTCCCCCTCAATGGTCAGCAGCAGATTGACCGCGCCCTCCACCGGGACGGAGGCCACGGTGCCGTCGGCAAACTCGGCCAGTCCGGTGCCGGGCTGCTCCTCCACCGCGGTGATTTTCCCCAGGGGAGCGCCGCCGCTCTCATAGTTCAGGTCATATACCTTATCGCCCACATGGATGCTGTCCCGGATATACTCCGGGACTCCCTCCACCTTGACCTGATAGGTAATGGTCTGGGTGGGGACGCTGGTTCCGGTGTGGGGCTGGTTGCTTTTCACATACAGCGCGGCCCCCAGGGCAATGACCACCAGAATGGCCAGCACATCAATGACGCTGATCTTTCCGAACAGCCGTCCGTTGTGATCTATCAGCTTCATGCCTGCTCCTCCCGCTCCACAGCGACCACCGGGCCGCTGGCCATATAGCCTTCGCCTTTGATATAGGTGGTGATCCCCACCCGCAGCTCATAGCCGCCGTCCAGCAGGAACCCGTTCTGGGACTCGGTGCAGGGGGCCTCCACCGTCACCAGAATGTCCTCATACCCCTCAATGGGGGCCTGAACATACTGTCTGGTCTCCTGATTCAGCACCTGGGTCACGGCGGGCACCGCCTCCCAGGAGACCACCTGCCCCATCGCATAATTGCGGATATTGTCCACCAGCTGGTCCCCCTCCTGAATCAGAGCGCTGCTCCCCTCGCTCCAGCGCTGGAAGCGGACGGTATAGCGCACGGTGGAGGTGACGGCGGGATCGGCCTCCTGGGCGGCGGGACGCAGGGCAAACCAGGCCAGCACGCCCCCCACAATCAGCACCAGGGCCAGAATGATGCCGTCAAACAGGTTCAGCCGCAGACGGAATTTAGGTGTGTTTTGTTCCATGTTGTGCTCCTTTCAGAACTTGACGATAGACGTCCTCCACCCGGCGGGCGAAGATTTCTCCGGTAAACTCGTGTTCATACAGCTCCAGAGCCCGGCGGCCCATGGCCGCGCGCTCCTCCGGATTTTGGATCAGGCGCTCCATGGCGTCGGCCAGAGCGGCATCATCTCGGCTGGGGAAAATCAGGCCGGTCTCCCCGTCCTTCACCACCCAAGGGTTTCCCCCGTAGTCGCTGGCGATGGTGGGCAGCCCCAGACTCATCCCCTCCAGCAGGGCCATGGAGGTGGCCTCGGTCCC